>CAXNNN010000375.1:0-4367 GCA_964203095.1 Verrucomicrobiaceae bacterium
TTCTGCCAGCCTGTCTTGGCCTTGCGGTAACGCTCGGCAATCTCGGCAGCCAGTTCGGGCCGCCACAATTGTATAGGTCTTCGTGCCATGACCATCCTCTACAACAGGACATCCTATAATGCTACGATTATTTGGTCAGTTTGGTATGACATTGAATCGCTCAAGCTCTTTGCGGGCATTCAGGTGCAACACTTTAGCTTTCACCGGGTTCTCTCGAACCGATTCCCCTTCGGCATCTACTACCTCGTCGAAGAGGAGTTTATCAGCGTGTATGCGGTGCTGGATTTGAGACGCGATCCAGCATGGATTCGGCAACGGCTTGGGTTTTAGCCACGAAAGAGCACAGAGAGCACAAAGGTAAGCCTCCATCCTTTCATGCTCTCTGTGCTCCTTTGTGGCCAGCTACACCCCCACAATCTCCCCCTGCTCATTCACATCCACACGCTCGGCGGCGGGGACTTTGGGCAGGGCGGGCATGCGCATCATGGTGCCGGTGAGAGCGACGAGGAAGCCGGCGCCGTTGGCGACTTCGAAGTCACGCACCGTGATGTTAAATCCTGAGGGGCGGCCTTGCTTGGTCTGATCGTCGGAGAGGGAGTTTTGCGTCTTGGCCATGCACAGCGGCAGCTTGTCGAAGCCTGCGGCGGCGAAGCTGGCGAGGCGCTCCTCTGCGGTGCTGGTGAGCGTGACGGCATCGGCTCCGTAGATCTTGGTGGCCACGGCGTGCAGCTTCTCGGGCACAGGCTGCTCGTTTTGATACAGCATGGGCAACGGCTTCGAATCTTGTGCCGCCGCTTGCACGACTAGCTCGGCAAGTTGGGTGGCTCCGGCGCCGCCCTCGCCAAAGACATTGGCCGTGGCGGACTTCACGCCGCGCGCGGCGCAGAAGGCATGAATGGCAGCGAGTTCTTCCGCGCTGTCGTTGGTGAACTGGTTGATGGCCACCAGCACGGGGCGGTCGAACTGTGCAGCGGCATCCAGGTGCGCCGCGAGATTGGCCAAGCCGCGCTCCACGGCGGGGACATCGGTTTGAGTCAGTGCATCCAGCGCGACCCCGCCATGCATCTTCAGCGCGCGTGCCGTGGCGACGATGACGATGGCGGCGGGGGCGAGGCCGCTTTGACGGCACTTGATGTGCATGAATTTTTCACCGCCGAGGTCGAAGGCGAAGCCAGCCTCTGTCACCGTGTAATCGGCATGAGCCAAGGCCATGCGCGTGGCGAGCACGCTGTTGCAGCCGTGCGCGATGTTCGCAAATGGACCGCCATGGACAAAGGCGGGCACGCCTTCCAAGGACTGGACGAGATTGGGCATCAAGGCATCGCGCAACAACGCGACGAGCGCCCCAGTCACCTTGAATTCATGGGCAAAGACCGCGTCGCCATGCGCGTCAAAGCCGACAACCATGCGCTTCAAGCGAGCACGCAAATCGCTCAAGGATTCCGACAGGCAGAGCACGGCCATGACCTCAGACGCAGCGGTGATGTCGAAGCCGCTGGCACGCTCGGTGCCATCTTTGCTGCGCCCGGTGCGGATGGTGCGCAGCGCACGGTCGTTGACATCCAGCACGCGCTTCCACAGCACACGGCTGCTATCGAGACGCGTGGTCTTTTGATACAGCGCATTGTCCACCACGCTGGAGAGCAGGTTGTGCGCGGCGGTGATGGCGTGGAAGTCGCCGGTGAAGTGCAGGTTGATCGACTCGCCTGGCGTGATGCGGCTAAGGCCACCGCCCGTGGCACCGCCTTTGCGACCAAAGACCGGCCCCATGGATGGCTGCCGCAGCGCCAAAGCCACGCTTTGGCCGATCTTCTTCAGGCCCTGCGACAGGCCGATGGAGACGGTGGTCTTGCCCTCGCCCGCAGGGGTTGGCGTGATGGCAGAGACGAGGATGAGCTTGCCGCGCTGGGGCTTGCCATTCAACGCGCCCAGGCTGATTTTGCACTTGTCGGTGCCAAAGGGTAGCTGGTGTTCCGTGGCAATGCCAAGGGAGGCAGCGAGGTCTGAGATCGAAGTCAGGGAGGCCATGCGTTCTCAGCATGGCGAGCACGCTGGCGGTTTGCAACTAAGCCATCACTCGTCATCGTGCGCGCCATGAACAGCATGACAGGATTTGGACGGGGCGACGCGGCTGGTGAAGGCGTGACGTGGATGGTCGAGGTGAGCAGCGTGAACCGCAAGCAACTGGAGGTGGTAGTCGGACTGTCGCGTGAGCTGGGCGATCTGGAAGCGAACATCCGTAACGCAGTCACCGCCGCATGTTCGCGTGGTCGTTTGCAGGTGCTGGTTCGCTGTGACAGCGCTGAGGCGTCCGGCTCGGCCTTGAAGCTGAACGAAGAACTGGCGCTGCAATACGCCACCGCTCTGGACCGGCTGAGCGCGACGCTGAAGCTGCCGAATCAATTTACCTTGGCCGAGGCAGCGCGCTGGCCCGGTGTGCTTGAGCTGGAGCGGAGCGTGCCGGATGCCGAGACCGCCTGGCCACTGATCGAGCGCGCACTGGCAGCAGCGATGAAGGGCTTCCTGGCCATGCGCGGCACCGAGGGGCTAAATTTGAAGGCTGATATCCAGGCTCGCCTCGCCACGCTGGCCAGCTTGCTGAAGCAAATCGAAGCACGGGCGGGCGACGTGCCTCAGCTGTATCGCAAGGCGCTGCTGCAACGGCTTGACGATGCCGGGCTGCCCGTGAATCTGGACGACGAGCGCTTGATCAAGGAGATCGCCCTGTTCGCGGAGCGTTGCGATATCAGCGAGGAGATCACGCGAGCGCGCAGTCATTTTGGACAGTTCGACAAATATCTGGCGAGCAGCGACGCCGTGGGCCGCAGCCTGGACTTCCTGACCCAGGAATTGTTCCGCGAGTTCAACACCATGGGCAGCAAGGCCAACAACGCCGAGCTAGCGCATCTGGTCGTCGCAGCGAAAGGCGAGATCGAAAAGGTGCGCGAGCAGATTCAGAACGTGGAGTGAGCCCGCGTGAACACCGAACAGCTGTCAGCGTGAACCGCTGAGTTTGCTCGTCACACGCCAGGCGAAGTGCTCGGCGCTGAGCTTCAGGCATTGCAGGCCGTAGATGAGCGCTTTCTTGAAGGGAATGGAGCTGGCGTCCTCCTCGTAGCTCGTCGGGCAGGTCACCTCGCAGGTGCGGCACTGGTAGCGAAGGGCAGCGACGAACATCTGGTTGTCGAAGATGAAGTCGTTGCGGAAGGTGTGAAAGGGCACGCGCTCCAGCAGCTCGCGCGAATACGCGCGGTAGCCGGTGTGATACTCGGTGTGATAGGTGCCCAGGGCGACGTCCATGATATTGGTCAGGCCCCAGTTCGCCAGATAGCGCCAGATCGGCATGCCGCCGCTAAGCGCGCCACGACCGGAGGTGCGGGAGGCGAGGCACAAGTCGTAGAAGCCGGTGGCCAGCATGGCCGACATGGCCGGAATCAGCTTTGGCGTGTATTGGTAATCGGGGTGCAGCAGGATGATCACATCCGCGCCTGATTCCAGGCCAAGCTGAAGGCAGCGCTTCACATTACCGCCGTAATTCAGGTTCTTTTCGTTGCGATACGTGCTGATGCCCAGGCTCTGTGAGATCTCGACGGTGCGGTCCTTCGAACAGTCGTCGACCAATATCACCTCATCCACGATATCGCGCGGAATCTCGGCGTAGGTTTTTCCGACGGTTTTTTCCGCCCAGTAGGCGGGCATGACAACGGCAACTTTTTTTCCCTGAATCATCAGGGCTGACCAATCACACCTACTTTGTCTGCGCAAGCGGAAGCATTTTCATTTCTGCTAAACGTTGCTCATGCAGGGCCATGCCGATGTGGGTAGCGGCGCAGTCGGGGAGATCCACGTCACTCCAGGTCAGGGTTTGACCGCGATCGACCTTGCGTGTGATACGTGCGTGAGTGAGAAGGCCGACCGGCACGGCGAAGGGATCTTCGCTGAAGCGTAAAGCCTCGCCCCGGACATCGAACCCGCCTATGGCCGTGCCTATGATCGTACCAGGCTTGAGATCGCGCTTGGCGACAGAGGCAACATTGATCCGAGGCTTCACCGAATTGTTCAGGAGCACATTCCCACCGCTGGCTACGCGGCGCAGGGTCTTGAACATCTCCAGGTGGCAGAGGTGATACGGGCGCATCAGGGTGTAGAAAGGCCCCTCGCCCAGCTTTAAGTAACGCAGCACGTTCGGATTGGAGGAGTGGTGCTCCCCGGTGACGAACACGCCTGCTGGCAAGGTGCGGTTCAACACATAGTCGCTGATGGAGATTCCCATAGCCTTGGCTGTGCGACCCATGTTCGCGGCGGAGACATCCAGCGCTTCATCTTTTGGCCCCAGAAGTCCGCGTTGAGCGATATCGCCGTCTAGG
>CAXNNN010000376.1:0-4359 GCA_964203095.1 Verrucomicrobiaceae bacterium
CTGCTCTACGTGCCGCAGCTGGATGGCCGTTTGGCGGTCGTGAAGCCTGGCGAAAAAGCGGGTGAGATCGTGAAGGACATCAAGCTCAGCGGCCAGTGCCTGGGTGCGCCTGCCGTGGCCAATGGCGTGCTTTACATCCACACCACGGAGAAGTTCTACGCCTTCGAGATCAAAAACAGTGGAGTCAAGAACGACAAGGTGCCTGCGGCTGTCATTCCTACTGCGGGCAAGCCAGCCGCGCTGCAAATCATCCCTGCCGAAGTGGTGCTGACGCCCGGCACGAGCAAGTCCTTCCGCATTCGCAGTATCGATGCCAATGGCTTTGTGACCGGCGAGGTGAAGCAGGCCAAGTGGGAATCCTTCATCCCGCCAACGGCCAAGGTGAAGAGCACGCTGGACGCGAAGTTCAACGACGCTGGCGAACTGGTGGCTGCTTCTGATGCCAAGCTTTCCGCAGGTGCCTTCAAGGCTACCGCCGAAGGCGGTATCTTCGGCACCATCCGTGGCCGCATCTTGCAGAATCTGCCCATTCACGACGACTTCAACAGCGTGGTGCTGAACGAAGATCAGCCGAACGAACACATCAAGTTTGCCTACCCGCCGCTGCCGTGGATCGGCGCGCGCTTCAAGTTCGACGTGCGCGAGTTGAATGGCGAGAAGGTGTTCGCCAAGACCTTTGATCGCATCTTATTCCAGCGCGGCACGACCTTCCTCGCGCCATCGAACCTTTCGAACTACACGATGCAGGCCGATGTGCTGACCGACGGCAGCGCTCGCGTGAAGAGCGACATCGGCTTCCTCCACCAGCGCTACCTGATCGTGCTTCGTTCCAACGCTAGCCAGCTGGAAGTCAGCTCGAACCTCGAGCGCCTCAAGGTCACGACCCCGTTCAAGGTGAAGGCCAACCAGTGGTATGTGCTGAAGACCAATGTGACCGTGAATGCCGACGGCAGTGGTTTGGTGCAGGGCAAGGTGTGGGACAAGACCGCCGCCGAGCCGGAAGCCTGGACCATCGAGGTCAAGGTGCCGATGGCTCACAAGAATGGCTCGCCAGGTATCTTTGGTTTCACGCCGCTGAATCAGAAGCGCGTCTATCTGGACAATCTGAGCGTTGTTCCCAACAAGTAAGTCAACTTCACCCGCCCGATTCCGTTAACCTGTTGCTAAATCCCCACTGCCTATGAAACGAACGCCCACTTCGCTCCTCGTCCTCGCTGCCATGACTCTGGCGGCCACTGCTGCCGATCATCCCCAGTGGGGCGGTAGTAATAACCGCAACATGGTCTCGACCGAGAAGAACATGCCGGTCGAGATTGATCCGGGCAAAAAGCTTGGGCCCAAGGCGGCTCCGAAGATCGCGGGCCGTCTGCGTCCGAACGCTGAGGAAGCCAACGCAGGCACTACGGCGGAAGACGTGGACATGAGCACCACCAAGAACTGCCTCTGGGTGGCGAAGCTCGGCTCGCAGACCTATGGTTCGCCTATCATCGCCGATGGCCGTGTCTATGTGGGCACCAACAATGAAAGCCCTCGCAACGATAAGCACATTGGCGACCGCGGCATCATGATGGTTTTCGAAGAGAAGACCGGCAAGTTCCTGTGGCAGCTCACATCTCCCAAGATGGGCACGGGCAAGGTGAATGACTGGGAATACCTCGGCATCTGCGCCAGTCCGACGATCGTCGGAAACCGCGCCTACGTGCCGACCAATCGCTGCCAGATCGTCTGCCTGGACGTGGAAGGCATGGCCAATGGTAATCAGGGATTCACTGACGAGGCCAACTTCATGGCTGCCCCCGGCCCCGATGGCAAGCCTGTTCCCGTTGAGCCTGGTCCGACCGATGCGGATATCATCTGGGTTTACGACATGTATAAGGAACTCGGCGTGTTCCAGCATAACGCGACCTCCGGCTACCCGCTGGTCGTGGGTGACAAGGTCTTCGTTCCGACCTGCAATGGCGTGGACTGGACGCACACCAACATTCCCGCTCCACAGTCACCGAGCTTCATCATGTTGAATTATGAGACCGGCGAACTGCTGGGTGAAATGGACCACGTGGCCAGCGAGCGCGTGCTGCATTGCTCCTGGTCCTCGCCGACTTTCGCTGAGGTCAATGGCAAGCCTCAGATCGTCTTCGCCGCGGGCGATGGCTGGGTTTACAGCATGGCCCCTGAGACGAAGAAGAATGACGAAGACCTCGACATTCTGAAGGAATACTGGCGCTACGACGCCAACCCACCCGAATACCGCAAGGACGAAAAGGGCGAGGCGCGCAAGTATGCTGAATACGACGGCCCTAGCGAAATCATCTCCACCCCCGTGGTCTATGAAGGTCTCGTGTATGTGCCGATTGGTCAGGACCCCGAGCACGGCGAAGGCGTGGGCATGTTCAGCTGCATCGACCCCAAGATGGAAGGTGACATCAGCGGCAAGGCGGTGTGGACCTTCAAGGGCATCGAGCGCTCCATCAGCACCCCAGCCATCAAAGACGGCCTAATCTACATTCCTGACTACACGGGCCGCGTGTTCTGCCTGGATGCCAAGACCGGCAAGGAATACTGGAAATTTGATACCAAGGGCCACATTTGGTCCAGCCCGCTGGTGGCAGACGGCAAGGTTTATGTTGGCAACGAAGAAGGCGAACTTTTCATCTTGGCCGAGGGCAAGGAGATGAAGGAACTGGCCACGGTCGAGTTTCCAGCTCCTCTTCTGGGCGGCGTCTCTGCTGCCAACGAGGTCTTGTATGTGGCCAGCCACACCCACCTCTACGCCTTCAAGCAAGGAGCCAAGCCATCCACGGGTGCGGAATGACCTGAGCTGTCTCTGAATTTTCGAGGGCAAGCTGGGCAACCAGCTTGCCCTTTCTTTTTGAGTGCGGTTGTCTCGAATTTGCGAAAATCCGCAATCTTCGCAAAGAAAATCTTTTCACTGGCCATAAAGCGCCTAGAATTCACAGCAAACCCTTCTATCTGTCAATATATCGCTGCCGTGGACACTTTCCAGCCTTACTACAATTCCGCCAATTCAATGTCTCGCCGTCAACCGGTATCCAATCCGTTTGCCGAAGACGTTTGCATGACGCCCTTTGAAGTCGACGAACGCCGTTCCATCGGGGCGCTCAATCGAGACGTCGTCGAACGCGTCGCTGGGGCAGTGCAGGAGCTTGGCAGCTCCGTTGGCAAGCCCTTGTTGCTGCTGACCGCGCCCCGTGCTGGCTATGGCAAGACCCATTTGCTAGGCCGGGTCGCAGCCGCTGCCAGTGATCAAGGCGTGGCCATGCCACTGGCGTTCCGTTCTGACATGGAATTGGGCTGGCCTGCGATCAGTCTGGAGGCACTGGACATTCTGCGTCGTCAGCCTGCCCAGATTGCAGGTTGGTCACGCCTGCAAGAAATCTGCACGGGCATTTTTTCCAGCTTGGTGGTTCGCTTGATCCGCAGTGGCAAGCTGCCCTGCGCCAATCAAGAGCAGGCCATTCGTGTGCTGTCAGGCTCACCCGTCGATCTGTTCCGCGAAGGGTCGCAGGCTCGATTGATTGGAGATTGGCTGCGCAAGCACTACGGGCAGCTACGCAAACCGATGGCTGAACTCGTCCGGCTCGTGCCAGGAGTGAGCAATGCCGACACCTGGGTGGACGCTTTGTTCGCCTGCGCTCATCATGGCACGCAGGCCAGTGTCGACTCGGTGGTGCAGATGGCGGCAGGCTCTCGCGAGTCCTTCTTCCTCTGGTTACGACTGGTGGCGCTGTGGCGGCCTGCGGTGCTTTTCGTGGATCATTTGGATGGCTTTTATCGCCAGGAGCAGGCGGGTTTGAAGATCGCTACCATGCTGCTCCACCTCATCGAGATTGATGGTGTTCACGTGGTTCTGAGTCTGAATCAGGACGTGTGGCAGGCGACCTTCGCGCACCATTTGCCGAGTGCAGTCGAGGACCGGCTAACCTCAGCGCAGTTCCTACTGCAGGGCTTGTCAGCTGGCGATGCCCTGGATTTGGTTCGATTGCGTCTCGGCGGGGTTGATCTGCCGGTGGATGAGGCCTCGCAGTTTGAGAAGTTCCTCAACATTCCGCGCTACTTCCAGGGGCGGCCATTGGGCTCTGTCTCGGCTCGTGCCTTCTTGCGCCATGCCGCCACGCAGTGGGACACATTTGAGAATTTGCGTGCTCGTGGTGAGGACCCTTGGGCACCGAGCCAAGATCGTTCGGCTGAGGACGCGCCGCCATTCTTGATCGAGGATGATGCGCCGATGCCTGAGATCTCTGTCTTCGGCAGCGACGATGCGTCCTTCATGCAATCGGCGGCCGGTTCGCTGACTGAGCCAACGCACGCTCTGGTGGATTCCCCGTTCGTGACCTCGGC
>CAXNNN010000377.1:0-4359 GCA_964203095.1 Verrucomicrobiaceae bacterium
CCGAACTCGGGCTCGATCAGACCATATTCACCGTCTTTTCGGCGATACATGATGGCGAGCTTATGGGTCTGCTGATTGTGGAAGACGACGAAGTTGCGGTCGCTCATAGCGGCGTCGACAAGGGCTTCGTCTGGGTAGAGAGGACGGACCTTGTATTGCTCCTTGTGCACGTAGGAGGGCTCGACGTGCTCGGCGTCGTTGTCCACGAGGTGCTCTTCGTTATAGACTGTTTCTTCGAAGTGCTTGATGCTGCCATTGCGCGGGCGATGGCTCTTCAACATGCGCGTCTTGAACTTGCGCATCCGGCGCGTGAGCTTTGCGATGGACTCGTCGATAGCGGAGTAAATGTCGCTAGTGGTGCTGTCCACTTCGATGACGATGTGGTTGGCACAGTGCAGGATGATTTCGGCCTTCTGCTGATTGTGGTGAGTCTGAACGTCTAGGATGACCTTTGCGTCAATGATGCGCGGGTAATCCAAATGCAGCCCTTCGATCTTCTTCTGCGCGTAGTCGCGCATGGCCGCTGTGACTTCCACGTGACGTCCCGTCACCGTGATGGGCAGGTTTACGTTGTGCACTTGCATGGCGTTATATCTCCTTTTCCTCGGTTTCCTTACCGCTTTGGTTGTTTTGTCTTTGTGCCGGTTGTCCGGCGGTTGAACTACATCCTGAAGTCCTGGCCCAAGTAGAGCTGGCGGGCCACAGGATCATTCACGAGGAAGTCCTGTGAGCCGTGGCGCTTGACCTGGCCTTCATAGATAAGATACGCGCGATCAACGATGCTGAGCGTCTCTCTCACATTGTGATCGGTGATTAAAATAGCGAGCCCCGCACGGCGAAGCATGCGAATGATTTCCTGGATCTCGCTGACGGCAATGGGGTCCACGCCACTAAAGGGTTCGTCGAGCATGAGCAACTTGGGCTCGGTGACGAGTGAGCGCGCAATCGTGAGTCGACGTTTCTCGCCGCCCGACAGAGTAATGGCGAGATTGTCGGCCACGTGGTCGATGCCGAACTTCTCCATCAAGGCCTGGCTCTGTTCCTCACGCTCCTGCTTGGTGAACTGCTGCGTCTCCATGACCGCAACAATATTTTCCCGCACGGTGAGGCGACGGAAGATGGATTCTTCCTGCGGAAGATAGCCCATGCCGAGACGGGCGCGGACATACATGGGCTGGTTGGTCACGTCATTACCCTCGAACATGACCTGGCCGCCGTTGGGTTGCACGAGACCGACGATCATGTAGAACGAAGTGGTCTTGCCAGCGCCGTTTGGACCGAGCAGACCGACGATCTCGCCGGGCTTCACCTCAATATCCACGCCATTCACGACAGCACGGCCGTCATACACTTTCTTCAAGCCACGGGTGTAGAGCAGACTGCCTTCACTATTCCCAGGGCTATGCCCCCCATTATAGCCAGTGGCAGTTGGTGGTTGGGCTTGTCTGGGGCCGCCAGCAGGCTCGTCCCACATGCGCCCAGGTGCTGATTGCGCCGCCGCTACAGGTGCGGAGCTCTTTTGAAATGATTTTTTCTTGGCCATGCGGTTTGGGAGGGAAGGAACTTACTGCGCAGGGCGTGGGGTCGGCAGGGACAAGCCACCGCCCTTGGTCGTCTTGGTGCCGCCTTTGCCGTCGCCCTGGATAATGCGGGTCTCAGTGCGGCCACCTTGGGTGCGCAGTTTGCCATCTTGAGTCAGGATCATGATTGTGCTGGCCTCGATGGCGATGATCATGTTCTCACCGTCGCTGACCTGAGGCCAGTCGCGCAGGGTCATGTCACCGGTCGCACCATCGTAGTGGGCGTAGCGGCTCTGGCCGACTTTGATTTTACCCTCAGCGTCGGTCTTCTTGATGACGACCATCTTGCCACGAGCGATGGCGCTTTCGATGTTGTTCTCCTCAGGAGCAGGCGCGGTAGCGGATGCCTGAACAGGGGCCTCGGTCAGCGATTTCGCGTCGAGCTTGGCCGTCGGCATCGCTGGCGCGGGGGGCTCAAGCTTCTTGTCCTCCTTCTTCATCTTCACCTCGAAGGTGCCGTCCGTGGTCAAATGAAAGCCGGGATTCTTAACGTCCACATTGCCACTGAAGATGTAGGTCGATATCTTGGGATTGAAGTCGATGCCGTCAGCGTTGATGTCGGTGATCTGTAGGTTTTTGGGTTTCGGCTTCTCCAATGGGGCTGGAGCAATGGGGGTGGGTGCCGGAGTCGCAGCCACGGGCGCTATCGGCTCTGCGGCAGGGGCAGCTTGCTGCGCAGTCAACGGGATCGCGGCGAGTGCCAGAAAGGCGGCAGTCAGATGAACAAGGGTCTTCATGTCACTTGGGCTTGGAGTCGGCATTGTCGGGTTGGGAAGTCGTGGAGGCGGCTGGCTCCTTCTTCTTCGGGGCCATGCTGGAGCTGTCATAGATGATCATGTGCACACGGCCGGTCATCTTGCCCTGAGAAGTGGTAGTGTCGAATACCATTGTATCCCCCTCAATCTGAAAGTCCGATCGGCTGACCTTGCTGCGCTGCTGGCTGGTAAGGAGCTTTGTATCCATGTGGTAGGTGCCCGTGCGCAGGTCCACCTGCACATTGCCCTTCTTGTCTTCTTGATAAAGGTGGATTACCATCTCCTCGGCAAAGAGTTCTTGAGGATTCACGCGGGTCATCGACTTGGCGAAGATCAGGGAGGTAATGCGACCGGCCTCGAAACCCGGGATGCGCACTTTTAGGTTCTTCACGCCCTCGGGGATCATGGAGCCGATGGTGTCGAAACCGGTTGCCCCAGCTTCATGCACTGCAGCGTCGTCCTTAGCCTTAGCCTTCGCCTTCACTTTCGCCTTGCTGTCCGACATGGGCTTGTCCTGAGCAAAGGCTTGCACCGCCAGCAGCAGTGTGATGGAGAGCAGGCTAAGCGTTCTCATTGACCAGGGCGTGAAGTTTGAGCAGCTTGTTCAGCAGCGCTGAGAGATCAGCGAGCGGGACTTGATTCGGGCCATCCGAGAAGGCCTTGCTAGGGTCGATATGGGTCTCGATGAACACGCCATCGACACCCGTTGCGACGGCCGCACGGGCCAGCACTGGCGCGAGCACGCCGTCACCACCCGTCGTCGTGCCCATGCCACCAGGTCGCTGCACGGAGTGGGTAGCATCGAAGACCACCCGGTAACCGAGTTCACGCATCCAGTAGAGACTGCGCATATCAGCAACGAGATTGTTGTACCCAAAGGTGGTGCCACGCTCCGTGAACAGAAACTGCGAACAGCCAACGCTGACCAGCTTGTCGCCAATGTTTTTCACGTCCCATGGAGCGAGGAATTGGCCCTTCTTCACATTCACAGCACGGCCAGTCTGGCCAGCGGCGACAATGAGGTCTGTCTGGCGGCAAAGAAAGGCGGGAATCTGAAGCAGGTCGATGTGCTCAGCGGCAATCTTCGCTTCATCTGCCGTGTGCACATCAGTCGTTACCGGCACGCCCAGCTCCTCGCCAATGTCACCGAGAATGCGACACCCCGTGGCGCAGTCCATGCCACGGTAGCTGCTGATAGCACTGCGGTTGGCCTTGTCGTAAGAGGCCTTGAACAGCCAACGCAGGCCGAGAGGAGCAGCGATGGCCTGAATGCGCCGCGCCATGTCCCAGACAAATTCTTCGCTCTCCATCACGCACGGGCCGAGGATAAAAAAGGGCTGAACCCCGTCCACACGCACGTTGCCGATCTGCACCACTGGTTGCTCCGCCATGATCGTTTAGTTGCTGGTTGCCTGTCCACCGGCAGTCTCACCGAAGTGATAAACTGCTGACTTCATTGATGAGTTTATAAGCTTGGCGTTCAAAACACAACCTTCGTGTTGCGCTGAATGCGAACAGTTTTGGCAATCGCGGTTCATGCCTTGGCGCTAGCAGCTTTGACATAGTCGATGATCTTCTGGTCATCGTCTTCCGCCGACCATGTCACGCGCAGAAGGTCGGCAGGGTGCACATTGTGCTGGGTAAAGAAGGCCCGGTCACCACCGCAACCATACATTGTGTCGGGGTCCATCTCGCCCCGCAGCTTAGCGCGGGCCTTGGCTATCAGGCGAGGAAGCCATGGGATACCATCGACCGCAGCACTCTTGGCGGGCAAGTCCGAGGGCGCAACGATCTTACCGCTTTTCTGACCCTTCTGAACCAGACTCAGGTAATCACGGCGCACGGCAGCGACCAGGATCGCCGTTTCCAGACTTGGCTCTCCGCAGCGGCAGTGATCGTCGACAAAATCAAAGAACTCCTGCCCGGTGTAGCCAATGCTGGAGAGAAAAGACTGGTCCTCAGCGCTATACCAAGCGCCATGGTCCGTATTGCCAGTGCGCTGTAGGCCGTTGCAGCGCTCAAAG
>CAXNNN010000378.1:0-4355 GCA_964203095.1 Verrucomicrobiaceae bacterium
AGCACTGCATGGCGGCGCGGAGGCAGCTTTGAAGCATGATCCTTTAGAGGAGACGTTGGAGATCATTCTTTATGGCGGTCTGCCAGCCATCCTGCTCGGAATCCTCGGCGGTGGGCTGCTCATGCACCGCGCTTTGCGACCTATCGAAGAACTCACAGAAGCGCTGGAAAAGACGGACGTCTCCAATCTCTCCAACCCCGTGCCACGCAGCGGCAATGGCGATGAGTTGGATCGCATGACCGCTGTCTTCAACCGCATGAAGGAGCGCCTCGGGCTTTCCTTTACCCAGGCGCGGGAGTTCACGCTCAATGCCTCGCACGAACTGAAAACGCCGCTCACCGTCATCTATGGAGCCCTGGAGCAGATGGCGACAAATGAGCAGGCGGCTGAGGTGGACCGGGAGCGGGCGGCGTCCTTGCTGGAGGAGGTGCAGCGGCTCTCCTCCATCGTCGGGCAGCTTTCCTTCCTGGCCCGTGCGGACGCCGGACTCCTGCCGAGCGCTCGTGAATCCGTGGCACTGGATATACTCGTGCGCGATCTGGCCGAGGAAACGATCATTCTTGCCTCCGGTGCGGAGATTTCTGTCACGCTCGGCGAGTGTCAGCCGTTGTCCGTTTCTGGCGATAAAATGCGGCTCCGGCAGCTTTTGCTGAACCTTGCGGACAACGCGGTGAAATACAACGAACGCGGCGGCAGCATCGAGATGACGTTGGTTCGCCAAAACGACGATGCGGTGTTCACCCTCACCAACACAGGCATGGCGCTGCCAGCGGAACTTCGCAGCCGTGTGTTCGAGCGCTTCTTCCGGGGCGACCTCGCACACAACAGCGCCACCGAAGGCAGCGGCCTCGGCCTCAGCATCGCCAAATCCATCGTCGAGGCGCATCAGGGTGTCATTAGCTACAGCGTATTGCCAGAGGGTCGGACGCAGGTGGTTGTCACGCTGCCTTCTCAAAGATGAAAAAGCTGTCATAATCCGTTCCGCTATTGGTTTGTCGGAGATGCTTCTCTTGAGTGGTCGTTTAACACCCACTCCATGAGACTGTCATTCCTGCTTCTGCCTCTCGTCACCCTGGCTCTGCCTGCCTGCGTGCAGTTCAAAGCACGTCCGCTGGCCGCCGAATGCAGCCGCGCGGACTTCTCAGGTCGTTCGCTGAGTGATCCGGGTTTGAAGAGCTTCCTGGCCGAGAACAAGGCGGCAGGCGGCTCGTGGTCAGTGGATCGCCTGTCGCTGGCGGCGGCGTATTTCCATCCCGATGTGGCTTTGGCACGGGCGGAGGCCGATGAAGTGGCGGCGGGAATCAAGACGGCACAGATGCGGCCCAACCCGGTTCTGAGCTTTTCACCTCAATATGCCAGTTTTCGCGCAAATCCGATCACACCTTGGTTTCTGGGCTTTAGCCCGTCCATTCCCATCGAGACGGCAGGCAAGAGATCGAAGCGCACGGAGCAGGCACTCGCTGCTGCCGAGGCCGTGTGTCCGCTCGCGCTTGGGCGGCACGTTCTCGCGTAAGGGCCGCGATGCTGGAGTTGCATGGCGCACGCGAAAACATCCGTCTGCTGGAAACCGAGCAGACGCTGCATGACGAGGCCATCAAGAAACTCACCGCGCAGATGGAGGCGGGGGATGTGTCGCCCTTTGAACTCACGCAAGCTCGTCTCATGCTGAATCGCACGCGGCTGGCCTTGCAGGATGCGCGGCGCATTGCTGCCACCAGCGAGGCACGGCTGGCAGCGGCGGTCGGCCTGCCTTTGAATGCGATTCAATCGGTGAAGCTGGATTTCTCCGCCTTTCATCGCCTCCCCGAGTCCGGAAACAGCCGCAGGCTCGCGCTCACCCGCCGAGCAGATCTGATGGCTTTGCTGTCCGACTATGCGGCAGCGGAAGCGGCGCTGAAACTCGAACTCGCCCGGCAGTATCCCGACATGAACGTGATGCCCGGCTACGACTACAACTCCGGCCAGAACCGCTGGCAGCTCGGTTTGAACGTGCAGTTGCCCTTGAATCGAAATCGGGGCCCCATTGCGGAAGCCGAAGCCCGGCGCACCACGGCGGAGAAACGTTTCCTCGCGCAGCAGGCGACCATCCAGGGTGAACTCGACATCGCGCTCGCCGCTTACCAAGCCTCGCGTGCCAAGGCCACCACCGCCGCGCAGCTCGCCCAAGAAGCGGATGCCGCAGCCGGCACCACGAAGAAAATGGTCGAGGCAGGCAATGTTTCCGCACTCGAACTCACCCGCCGTCAGATCGAGGCCAGCGCTGCGAAAGTCGCGCTCATGGCCGCCAACCTCGAAGCCCAAACTGCCGCCGGTGCGCTGGAAGATGCCATGCAATCCCCTCTCCGTTGATTTATGAAACGACTCCTCCTTCTCACGCTCCTCGCCCTTCGTCTCCAGGCTGCTGATGCTGGTGGCTCCGCGCCTGCCACGATCACGAAAGAGGGCGACCTCGTCATTCTTACGCTCAAGCCGGCGGCTGAGCAGGCGTTGCGGCTCAAAACCATCGCAGTCCAAAAACGCACCATGCCCGCTGTGCGCCTTTTTTCCGGCGAGGTCGTCACACCGCTCGCGGCGGAGGGAAAACCTGTCGCGCCCGTGCTCGGCGGCACTTTGGATGAAGTGCTGCGCCTCGCCGACCTGCAAGCCGCCGCTGATGGTCGTATTTTGCAGGCGCAGGTGCAGATCGACGCCGCCAAGATAGCCGTGGAGCGTGCGCAAAAAATGCTCAGCGCTGAAGCGGGCAGCGTGCGAGGAGTGGATGAGGCGAAGGCCACGCTTCAGCTCGCCGAAGCCGCGATGACCACCGCCAAAGCCCAGCGTGATCTGCTGGGATCGCCCGTCGGGCAGGGCGGAGCCAAACGTGCCTGGGTGCGGGTCGCCATTTACAGTGGCGAGGCCTCGCTGCTGGATGACAAAGCCCCCGCCAGCATCCGCTCTCTCGTGTCCACGTCTAAAGCGCAGAGCGCCAAGCCTGTCACCGGACCTCCCACGGCGAACGCGCTGACCAACACGATTGATTGGTATTACGAACTGCCCGCCGACACACCCTTGCGGGCTGGTGAACGCGCCGCTGTCGAGATTCCCGCCGCCGACAGCAAACAGGAATCGCTCGTCATTCCCTTCAACGCCGTGCTGCATGACATCCACGGCGGCCAGTGGGTGTATGCAAAAACCGGCGAGCACAGCTACACGCGCAAACGCATCCAGGTCGCGCGGCTCTCAGGTGCGAATGCCGTGCTCTCCAGCGGCCCAGCCGCAGGCACGCAGATCGTCACCGATGGTTCCGCCGAGCTGTTCGGCACGGAGTTCATGACTGGAAAATGATCACGCTCTCATACATACACCCCACGATACCGCTCAATGAACGCCTCTGGCGTGATCGGCTGCGGCTTGTAGCCCGCGTTCGCCAGCGGAGCGAAGTGTTTGTCTTCCGTGATGACGTAGTCGGCATGCACCGTGATCGCGCAGTCTGTGAACTTGTTGTCATCAGGGTCGTTATTGATCACTTGAAACTGAAACGTTGGAGCTGCCAACAGCAGGTTGCCCAAGGCATCAACCACCTCCAGGTAGCGAACCACGGTCATCCATCCGCGGAAACCGGAAAGCTGGCTGACGACCTCCCTGTATTCAGCGAGAATGCTTGTGGTGACTGCCCACTTGATTTGCCCGAGGGCACACGCCCTCAAGATCGGGTGGCGTGGGTTCGACTTCGAGCGAGCTTGAAGCAGCACATTTGTGTCGATGCAAACCGTCATGGTGCACGTCGCGAAGCCCTGATCCTTTCTCGGACCTCCTTGATAAGGTCCGGCAGGTTATCCCACTTGCCTTCTGCTTGCTCCCGCTCGGCATCGCGGGACATCTCATCCAACAGGCTAACGGCTTCCGCGTGGAGAAACGCTTCATACAAAACAACCAGATATGGCTCTGGCATGTTCTTCAGTTTATCAAGCATCTGCTCGCGCAGATTCTTCGGCACAGGTTGTGGCAGCGTGGATGTCATGATGGTTGAGCCTACCACCCAAGCCCTCATTTTCCAGCCTCTTTTCCCCCCATGCTGAACTCCATTGTCTCCTGGGCGACGAAGATGCGCGTGCTAGTCGTGGCAGCCGCGCTGGCGCTTCTCTTTGTCGGCATTGACGCCACGAAGAACGCGCCGCTGGATGTCTTCCCCGAGTTCGCGCCGCCGCTCGTCGAGGTGCAGACGGAAGCTCCCGGCCTTTCCACCGAGGAGGTTGACTCCCTCGTCACTGTGCCGTTGGAAAACTCGCTCAACGGCCTGCCCTTTCTCAAAACCATCCGCTCGAAGTCCGTGCTCGGCCTTTCGTCCGTGGTGATGATCTTCAACACGGGCACCG
>CAXNNN010000379.1:0-4355 GCA_964203095.1 Verrucomicrobiaceae bacterium
CATGGCGACCACGGCCACGGACGAGAGGCTGGGCGCGACTTACACGAGTACGGTGGATAGCTTGAGCCTGACCGTTCCGCGTTCCGGCGCGCAGCTGTCGGATTGCTATCGGCTGACGGCGACGGCAGTTTACACCGTGGGCAGTGAGCAGCGGGATGAAACGATCGAGTTGTGGCTGTATCAGACGCAGGCGGAGCAAGAAAAGAGGAGGACACGGTGATGAAGGTGAAAGGAGAGAAGTGGAGAGGTAGAGAAGTGAGACGTCCGCTAGCCGGGTGCTTCTCCACTTCTTCACTTCTCCACTTCTCTACCAAGCATTCGCGCCGGGCGTTCTCACTTCTCGAAGTCGTCATCGCTCTCACCATCTTGGCCATGATCACGACGACGTTGTTCGCGATCATCAAGGGTAGCGTGAAGGGTGCTTCGGACATCGAGCGCTTGCAGCGCGAGAACGATCAGATCAATCGCTTCCTGGAACTCACGCGGCAGACGTTTCAAGGGCTGCCTGGGTCAGCGCAGTTGACGCTGACAGCGCTGGGGCAGACCGCTGGATCCGGGCAGGAGTTGACCATCGCGGGGGTGCCGACGTGCTTTGGTTTTGGGCTTTCGCCGACTTCGTATAAGGACACGATCATCGGTCTGCGCCCAGATCTGGTGAAGCCAACTACGGAGGAAGGCGAGGCGCGCTACACGCTGTCGATCTCGCGTGAGGACATCATTCCCCAGACCGACGACAGTGGGGCGGTGCTGCAACAGGCGGCCGACAGCGCTCTGGCAGCGGATGAGGAAGGCCGCTACTGGATGCCGCTGCTGCCCGGCGTGGTGCTGCTGCAATGGCGCTTCTTCAAGGAATCGAGCGACGAATGGCTGGAGGTTTGGGAGGAATCCGCCTGGCCGGATATGATCGAGATGCAGCTTCAAATGGAAGGCCGCACCCTACCTCTGCGCATGGTCTGGGCCACGCCGGAGACGAAGCTGCGCGGTGCTCGCACGGGCAGCAGTGCTTCCGGAACGACGTCGACCGGCAGCAGCACGAGCACGACCCCAACCGGAGGGACCAGTTCGGCGGCACGATGAAAACAAAGTCCCATTCATTGTCGAGACAGCGAAAGCTGATTTCGACTAGCCTCTGGTTGTCGGTCATTGGTCATTCTTCGTTGGTCATTCGTCATTTAGCGAAGCGCCAGGCCTCCGCCCTCATGCTCATGATTTGGGCGATCATGCTCATGGCTTTCACCGTGGGTGGGGTGGTGAATTTCATGCAGCGCAGTCTGAAGGAGAGTGGCAATGCAGCGAATCAGTTCCGCGCTCGCTACATGGCGGAGTGCGGCATTGGCATTGCCATGAACCCGGCGGTCTATGTGTTGGATGCGGCGCGTGGGCCTGGGGACGGGACTGCTCCGGGGGTGCTGACGAGTTACAATCGCGGGGCGGGTGAGACGGCACCGGGGGATGCGGGCTTCTCGTTGAACAAGGTGCGCGAGGGTTCTCGGTTGCCAATCAACGTCGTCACCGATGATGGAGCGCGCGAGGCGCTGATGAATCTTTTCCTGCTCTGGGGCCTGAACAATAACGATGCGACCACAGCGGTCGATTCCTTGGCCGATTGGGTGGATCAAAATGACGAGGTGCGCTCGCAGGGGGCCGAGGCGGATTACTACAAGTCGCTGGGCATTTACAATCTGCCGCGCAATCAGGGGTTCACCTCGCTGGAGGAAATGCTGCTCTGTCGGGGATTCGATGTGGTGGCGCGCATGAAGCCGGACTGGCGCAATTATTTTGGGTTGTATGGCGAGGGCACGATTGACCTCTTTTGGGCGTCGAAGGACGTGATCATGGCCGTGACGGGCGCGACGGAGACTGACACGCTACGGATGATCACCGCGCGAGCAGGCAATGATGGCACCGACGGCACGGACGATGACAATCGCGCGATAGGTCAGAGCGGTGCGCTCTCGTTGCTCGGGGTGCCTGCGGATCGGGTGGCGGCCGTGATTAAAGTGACCACCTACGCGCGGGACAGCGTCTTTCGCATTGTCAGCAAAGGCTACGTGGGCCTGCATAGTCTGACGATCATAGTGATCGCCAAGTTGCAGGACGATGGCTCGCTGACCTACTTGGCGCGCATGGAAGAATAGGCTTTTCTGCGCAATCCGCAGGCCTGTCGCAACTTCGAGCAAGGTTTGCCGTTAAAACTCCGCCCCAACATGACTTCCAGCGCTTCCACATTTCTCATTCCCGGTGAAGATGCCTCATGGCGCGTGTGGAAAGCCCGGGCCAGCGCGCCTTCGGAGGCGGTAGATTCGCCAGCTGATTACGCTGGTGCCGCCAAGTCTGTGCTGGTCGGACTACCTGCATCGGCCTGCCGCAGCGTGGGCTTGGTCTTGCCGAATGCCGACAGCGCAGTGCTGCTAGAGATGGTCGCTTCCCAGTTGGAGCGTCGTGGCATCAAGGGGGCGAATGGCGAGCCACCGGTTTTTCGCCACTACGTGCTGGGCCATGCGGGGCCGACGGTGATCGTTAGCGTGGACGTGTTGGCCGAGCCCTTTCCTGAAGAGTTGGCCGTGCAGAGTGCAGAGAATTACGCTGCGGCGCTGCGCCTTGCTCGCCTGCCGGTGGGGCAGTTGGTCATTACCGAGGAGCAGGGGTCGCTGGTCATGGTCGCTAGCCATCAGAGCAAGCTCTTCCATTCGCATGTATTTGCCCAGCGCCCGGCCGACGCTGAATCACTGGCTCAAGAGATCTTGCTCACGCGCCTGGGGCTGGAGGCACAGCCAGGCTTCGGTAGTGTGACGGGCGTGTGCTTGGTCGGTCAATGGGACACGGAAGTCGTCACTGATCTGCGCCGTGTAGCGGCCATGCCAGTGCAGGTCGTGGACCGGCTCGCACCCAGTGGCCATTTGGACACGCGTCACTGGTCCATGCTGCTGCCACGCTCCGTGCGCGATGCCCGGGCGACGGCTGCACGTCGCCGCAAGCTGATCCAGATCGGGCTTGTCGCCGCCGCCGTTTACGCCGTGGCGATTGTGGCAGGCCTTTTCTATCTGAATCAATGCACGGTAAAAGCGGACGGATTGGCTGAGGAGCTAGACAAAATCGCGGTGCCAGCGGCAGAGGTGAAGCAAACGGCCGAGCGCTGGAAGGCAATGTCGGTGGCGCTCGATAGCAAGGTCTATCCCATGGTCTTGCTGACCAATCTGACCGCGCTCATGCCGCCGAGTGGGATCAATCTTCGCGAGTATGAATACAAGCCTGCCGAGATCAATCTGCGCACGGAAGCGCGGGATGCGACCACGGCAGCAGGCTTCCTGGAAGATTTGAAAAAGCACAAGGTTCTAGGCCGCTACGCCTGGACAATGCCGCAGCCTCAGGTGCGGGAAAACAAAACCGTCTCCTGTCGTATTCAGGGTAAACTAACCACGCCATGACCACGCGCGAAAAACGAATGCTGGGCGGCTGTCTGGCCGTACTCCTGGTTTCAGGCACGACCATCGTGGCCAAGGAATTCCTCGACCGTCGCTTCGTGGTGGGGACCAAGATCGCAGGCCTGGAGAGCCAGATCAAAGAAAGCCAGGCATGGCTAGCGGATCGTGCCTTTCAGGAGAAGCGGCGCGATTGGCTGGAGAAGATCATGCCTGCCACAGATTCACTGGTGCGCGCCCAGGGCATGCTCTTGGAGGACATGCAGAATGACGTGCTCGACCGGGGGGTGAAGATTGAGCGGACCACCTTGAATGATGCCACCAGCACACCGCACTACCGCGAGGTGACGGTGAACATGATCCTGCGTGGTGATCAGGCCATTCTGCTGGAGTGGCTGGCGGGTTTGCAGAGCCCTGAATTTTTTCAGATCATCAAGACTTTGGAGATCGACCCGGATACCAAGTCCAAGGAGAAACTACCACAGGTGGAGGTCAACCTGACCGTCGCTCGCTGGTTCAAGCCTGCTTGAAGCCCTGACCTCAAAGCCCATGAAAATGCCCTTCATCTTTGCTGTCCTGCTCCTTGCTGTCTCGGTGCTCGTCATCGCCCAGGACGAGCCTTTCGATCCGGCCGATTTAGCCAATCCGCTGGCGAACATTCCGGTGGAGCCCGCACCTGCGCCGACGCTGCCGACGGACCCAGACCTGCCGCAGCCATTTGATCCCAATCAATTGGCGATGGTCGTGCAGGCCTCGCCCTTCAATCGCTCGGTCAACATGTCCGACTCCCTGGTGCTGACGGGGGTGGCCTATGTGGAGAAGAAGCCCATGGCCACCCTGTTGGACAAGGAAACGAAGCGGACTTACGTCGTTTCAGAAAACCCCAACGAAGTCGGGTGGACGCTGGTGGAGGCCACTCCCACCACGGATCTG
>CAXNNN010000380.1:0-4349 GCA_964203095.1 Verrucomicrobiaceae bacterium
TTGATGTCCACCACAGCGAGGCGATGCACTTCTTCCTTGCCCCACTGGGCGGGGTCGTTCGGATTGGCGACCTTGCGCTCGGCCACGCTGGGCTTGGCAGCGGTCGCCGTCTTCACCACGGATTCGCCTTTCTCAGCAATAGCGCGCACGGCATCAGGCAGCTTTGCCTTTTCTTTCGCAAGGTCGGCGGCGGCAGATGCCTGACCGAAGACCGAGGTGGAACCAAGCGCCAGAACGCCTAGGAGGGTGAACAAATGTGGGATCATTTTCATGGAGCGGAGGGGAGTGTGAGGAATTAGCGAAGCTTGTTGATGACCGACGGATCGACCGTCACTGGGGCTTGGGGCTGCACGGTGGCGGCTGGCGCGCTGGTGGTAGTCGGGGCTGCGGATGGCGAAGCTGATAGGGGGGCGGCGGAAGCCGAGGCACCGACCGCCGTTTCGCCAGGCAAGGTGGGATACAAGCGCTTGGGCGTGCCGCGTGAGGTGCGGCGTGGGAGGCCCCACTGCACATCTAATTCATCCATCTGCGAAATCGATGGGTTGCGCGCATCAATACGGCCAGGGCCGGAGCCGCAACTGGGCAGAAGTGTGAGAGCCAAAATGGCGGTGATGAACAGGGAAAGAGACTTCATGGTCATGAAAAAAATGGCGGAAGGGTGCGCACCCTGACGATGATACTAGGCGCTCCCTTACCGGCTAGCAAGATCGAATCCGCAGTGGTGGCCGCCTGTTTGACCATGGCTAACCCAAGGCTTCCGGTGGGCGCGACGGCCACGCTGGTCACAGTGCCGACTGCCTTGTTATCCAGGAAGAGTTCGTGCCCGATTTCGACAGTGCTGTCGGATTCCCACGGTAGCAACGTGCGGGGCATTTTGCCTGTGGTGCGGATGCGGGACAGGATCTCTTGGCCAATGTAGCAGCCTTTCGTGTAGCTCATGGCGCGCTCTTCCAGGCCTGCTTCAGGAGGGAAGGTCTCGATGTTCAGTTCGTGCGGCCAGCGCGGAATGCCTCGCTGGATGCGCAGGGTCTCGAAGTCCTCGGCGGACAAGGTTTCCATCTGGGGCAGCGGAGCGGGCGAACCCGCTGGCAGCCAGACATCGACACCCGGCATGCCCAGGCGATCGCTGCGGGTGACGCGCTCGCTTCGAGCCAGGGCGATGGCGGGGCCGAAGATGTGCCAGACCTGCCAGTCGTCGGTGACATCCGTCAACTCTGCGTCATCAGCGATGATGTAGCGCTCCAGGCGCGGCCCCAGCACCTCCCGCAGGTCGGGCTCGGCATCCAGCCACAAAGCTTCATCGCGGGCATGAACGAAGACATCACCGACGATTCGGCCCTTGATATCGGTGACGCAGGCGTAGAGCGACTGCTGGTCGGTGGCGGTGCGGACGTCGTTTGTGACCTGACCATTCAGGTAGCGAACGCGATCTGCACCCGAGAGGCGGAAACAGGCGCGCTGGGGGAGCTGGACTTGGCCGCCTTCGGATTGTAGGCGCTGGATGGTTTTTGGGGACATTGCTCTTGGTTGCCTTGTTATTGGTTCGTCGTTGTGGGTGAAGCTTGTGCCCTGCTGCGCGATGGCGACACCACGCCTTAAGCACCCTGAACGGATAACATCATGCCTCCCCGATCACTGAGAAGTCGGAGTCTCCCTTCCCCGCTTCCTTTGCCGTGCGCATGGCGTCGGTCATGGCTTGCAGCGCGCCAAGTTTGAGACCCTTTTGCTCCGCCAGGGCAAGTGCGAAATCTGCGTCCTTCAGCATGTTTTGAAGAGAGAAGTGAGCCTCAAAGTTTTGGTCGATCATGGCGGGCAGCTTCATGCCGATGAGTGGTGAGAAATTGGCGTTGGGCTCCTCGGCTTTGAGTAACTTCCGTGGGTCCACACCTTGCGCCTGAGTTAGAGCGACGGCTTCCTGCACACCCTTGACTGTCACGGCGGTGATCAAGTTGGTGGCGATCTTGAGCACTGTTGCATCGCCGATCTTGCCGACATGCATGATCTTGGCGCTGCTGGCCTTCAACACAGGCTCTGCCAGGGGCATCAGGCCAGCATCACCGCCTATATAATAGACGAGCTTGCCGTTCTGCGCAGCCACCTTGCTGCCGGTGAAGGGGGCATCCAGGAAGGCGGCCCCTGTCTTGCTCACCCGCTCAGCGGCCTCAAGCGTTGCAGAAGGGCTGACCGTCGCGTGGTTCAGAATGAGATGGGCGGGAGTCAACGCGGGCAGCATGTCCTCGATCGCAGCAAGCAGGGCTGCATCATCGCGGACGAAGATTTGCAGCGTATGCGCGGACTCCGCCACTTCGCGTGGGTTGGCCAGGAAATTGGGGATCGCTCGGGGTGAACGGCTCCAGACGAAGACCTCGTAGCCTGCCTTGTCCAGGTTCTCTGCCACACGGCTGCCAATGATGCCGAGGCCGATGACGCCGATGTGCTGCGATGCCGAATTGCTCATGAGCGACTGCTTAGCAGGGCACAGAGCGCGTGCAAGGACGCGAGCTCAGTTCGAGGGGAAAGGATTGTCCCCTGGCCTAGGGGACAAAGATAGCTCGGCGCCTTGCGCAGCCTTCTCGTACTGGCGATTTCCAAGCATGGCCTCGATTTCAGCCCTGACCTCCGCCAACTCAGGGACGCGCGCAGGCTTGACCCTGATCAGCTTGATGATGTGCCAGCCGAGTGTTGTCTGAATGGGCACAGAAACTTGCCCAGGGCGCAGCGGCTTCACCGCTGCCATGAAGTCCCCAGGCATTCGGTTCGCCGTGAACCAGCCGAGGTCGCCATCGCGATGCCGGGTGCGCTCGTCCTCCGAGCGCTCGCTGACCAGTTCGGTCCAGGCAGCGCCACTGGCCAGACCGGCCGCGAGTTGCTGAATCTCTGCCGAACGATCCGGCTTGTCGCGCTCATGGCTGGACAGAAATAAATGCGCGGCGTGGTAGGCTGCGGGCACGCTCAGCCGATCTTGGTGGGCTGCATACCACAGGGCGACTTCCTTCTCGCTCGCTTGCACAGGTAGGCGCTGATGAAGCCAGTGCTCATCGAGCAAAGCTTCGCGAATCGATTGCTCAAAGCTTTGCTCCGTGTGCTGTGCGGCTTCCAGGGCTGCTTGGCGACGGCTTTTCTCGAAGCCTAACATCCGGGTGAATTGCGAGGCCTCGTTCTGAGTGCTCGCGAGTACTGTCGCGCCGTCGCTTTCGCCTCGTGCCTCACGAAGTTTTTTCTGAGCTAATAGGCTCTGTATCACCGCGCTTCGTACCTCGGCTTGCTTCGCATGCGGAAGGGATTCCAGGCTCTCGCCGCGTCGCCAGAGATGTTGCTGCAAGGCGAGGTCCTGCTCAGACTGAAAGACGGTCATATCGTTAGCCTTGGCGGCGATCTGCTGGGCTTGGAGCAGGGGAGCCACCCAGCGAATGAGCGGCGTGTCGGGCTGGCGGACTTGCCAGGCCAGACCTGCGACGATCAAAGCCCAGGCCCCGCATTTCAACGCCTGCCTCATGGCCGACGATCACGGCGAGAGATTTCGCGGCTGGCCTCGTCCAGCAGACGCTTCTCTTCCTCGCTAAGGCTGGAGATGCCGTGGGTGCTGATCTTATCGAGGATAGAATCGACGTCTTCCATGATGGCCAAGCCGGAGCGTCCGGGCTCCTGCTGGCGCTTGCGTGCGGCCTCCAAGACAATCTCAGGCGTCGCCCGTGCCCGACGAACGCGAGCCACGGCATGGCGCTGGGCCCGCCGCGCAGGCTGGCGTTCGCGCCACAGGCGCTCGTAGGTCATAGGGTGCCCGCCGTAGCCAAGCAGTCGAACGTAATACCAGCCCAGGAAGGCGCCGCCGAGATGCGCAAAGGATGCGATCTGTCCCCACATGCTGTCGGCAGCGTCCCAGACCAGTGCGCTGATGCCGAGGAAAAGCTCCAGCCCCATGAAAACCATGGCTAGGGTCCACAGCCGTGAACTGATCGGAATGATGAAGTAGAGCAGGGTGGTGATACGCTCCTCCGGTAACATGGAGGCCAGCGCCATTAGCAAGCCAAAGCCACAGGCCGACGCGCCGACAATCGGCACGCCAAGCTCGCCTTTTGCAAAGGCATACACCGCCATCTGCAAGCCAGCACCGACAAGGCCGGCAAGGAAGTAAATCATCAAGAAGCTACGTGGACCCAGTAGCGCCTGCACGCGGCTGCCGACAAAGGCCACCATCAGCATGTTCCCCACCAAATGCAGCACGCTGTCGTGAACAAACATGTAGGTGAAGGCCGTCCACACGCGCCCGTCGGCCAGCGCTTGCACGCTAACGCCGCCGTGGACCTGGATCACGGTTTCTCCGGTTGCTGGATTGGCGAACTCTGCTC
>CAXNNN010000381.1:0-4344 GCA_964203095.1 Verrucomicrobiaceae bacterium
ACGGCTGCATTGATCGCTTGGTTCACATCGCCACCTGTCCCGCCACTGGCGGACTTCTGAGCGGCTTCGAGTTTGGTAAGTTCAGTTTTGACCGCATCACTTTTGATGTCGTCGGTGTTGATGCCGGCGACAGTGACGAGGGCGGCCAGTTGGAGTTTCAGTGCTGCTAGCAACATATGGTGTATGGAATGAGGCGTCGTTGGACCCGCAAATGCGGGGAACGCTCAATTTTCCTCAGAATGGGTGGGCGAATCAAGTTTTTACTTCTCTTTTAAGTGAACTTGCAGCGCTGCGCTTGCGATGGCAGGCCCGCGCGGCAGTATGTGGCCTCGCCTCGCCTCGCCTCGCCTCGCCTCGCCTCGCCTGGCACTGAGCACCGCACAAGCAACCCGCACCTTGGCAAGCGCCCAGGTCGCTTCCTTGTTACACACGCTGCGATCGCACTTGAAGGAGAAGCGTCTGCTGTTTTTCACCATTGCCTCCTTCCTCAGTTTGTATGCCATCGCGGCCTGCGTGCTGATGGCACGGGGTCTGGCCTTCATTCATGCCATCCTTCTTCTGGTGCCACGGCTGACGAAGCGCCTGATCTACGTGCCTTTCTCTTTTTCTTTTTGATTCTGGTCGTGTCGAATGCCACGATCACGGGAATGAGCCTGTTCCGCCCTCAGGGGACGGGCTGGCTGCTAAGCCTGCCACTGTCATTTCGCAGCTTGGTGCTGTGGAAAACGATTGCAGGCATGGTGCTAGCCAGTTGGGGCCTGCTGTTGCTGAGCACGCTGTTGCTGGCGGCGGTGAGCGAGCTGTTCGATTCCTCGGCGGCGTTCTATTGGCAGACACTGCCTGCATTGCTTTGTCTAGTCACGGTAGCGTCTAATCTCAGCTCCTGGTTGCCACTGGCCTTGATTCGCTGGCTGCGGCGCGACTGGTTAAAGCCGCTAGCAGTAGCGCTCATTGGCGGCTTGATCGTGCTGGCGGCGGTCTTGTGGCCAGCGAAGGCGAGCGATGCCCAGAGCGTGGAGGTAGCGGCAAATGTCGCACCCATTCTCCAGCACACCGATCCCTTCACGCACCCGCTGCTACCGAGCAGTTGGGTGGCGGAGACGGTGTTGGCCGCTGGTCAGGGCACCACGCCGCAGGCGACCTTTGACAATCTCATCCTGCTCAGCCATGCGCTGCTGTCGCTGCTGATCACAATCCATGTCGCGAGCCATCTTTTTTACCCGGCGTGAACTCGGGCCCTGCAACCGACACACCGCAGCCTCCAAATGACGGTGCCCAAGCGCTACCACTGGCCACGGTGGTTGCGATGGCTGCCGCTGGATCAACGGACCGCGCCCTGATGACGAACATCACAGCATGCATCGCGACGGCCTTAATTCCAGGGTTGCCACTGCTAAAACTGGGGAAGGAACCCATCGAACTTGCCCAGCAGCTGACCGCTATGGGCTTAAGTCTGTGAGGTGTTTTTATTCTCACGGTCATATTTGGCCTCGTTCCCTACTGGCTGGCGTAGAAAAGGGTAAAAAAACTGGATTATTTTGGAAGACTTTAGTATTTGTAGCGCCTAACCATTAGGCGCTATGTCCAGAAACGCTCCCACCGCTCTCGCATCGCTTTCCGAAGCCGACCAGGACACCCTGATCTTCGAAGATGCCGATGAATTCATGACCCGGTCCAACGCCCCGATGGAGGATGTGCAGGCCCAGGTCAAGGAAGCCCAGGAAGAGCTTCTGCAGTTGCGCATGCGCCAAGAAGAAATCGAGCGCCAAAAGCAGCAACTCGAACTGATCCGCCACAAACAGGAACGCTTTGCCAAGGGTAAGCGCGACTTGGTGGAGAAGCTCAGTCAGGCAGTCGTCGGAATCGAAGGCGAGCTCTACAACACGCAAAAGTTTGTCGAAGAACTCAGCGTCACGTACGACGGATTCTCCCGTCACCTGGACATCCTGCGCTCGTTGCAGCCGGAAAAGTGGCAACGCTCGCATGTCGATGAAGAACTGGACCGTGCCATCGCGGCGATTCAGGAGGCCGATTCCGACTTCGCCAAGGCCTCGCGTCGACTGTCCACGCTGCGCCCGGCGGATGCAGGTCGCTCCGTCGCCAAAGGGCGTGCGCTGGAGGCCGATGGTGCAGGCTTCGCGCTGTCGGATGATTTGAAATCCTGGGCACGCCGTGGCCTCGGCTTTACTCTGCCGCTGCTCGGCATGGCCCTGTTCGTTCTCGTGCTCGCCAAGTTGATGTTCTAACACCCTACCCGCTACTGATTATGGCCAAGAATGTCCGTCTTAACCGCAAGCCTGAGCAGGCCAAAGATCTGATCCCGGCACCTACCAGCCCGGCAAAGAAGCCGCAGCCGCGCACCGCTAACCTGCGGGAAGAAGCCGAACTCAACCGCCGTCGGATGGAGCGCCTGGAAATGGTGATCGCCACCGCCGGAGCCTCTGCCACATGCAACCGCAATACCCGTGCCGACTACCTGCCGCCCGTGGAGCAGACCGCTAAGCGCCGCGCGCCATCACGTCGCCCACAGCACCACGTGGAACTGGAGCGCCGCAAGTCTGCGGCACTCGTCATGCAGGTCTCCATGCTGTTCGTGGTGATCGCCGCCGTCGTCGGCTGGCTGAACCAGCGCTTCCATTTTTGGAACTGAGCAAGATCAAATCGGCCGCTAAGGCTGGGCGCCGGTGATCCATAGTCAGCCATGCGTAAACAAGGGTCTGCCCTCATGCATAAGACGAATGTGTGGCATTTTCCAAATTGACAGTGATTGGGGACGAAGTTCCCATGGACTACGCCTAGGCCCGCGCAACGAACGTGCTCCGCTTACCCACCCTATGAAATACTCACTGCTCCTCCTCTCTTTGACGACTGGCTTGCTTTTCATCTCCGTCGCTCTGGCGGATCAGACGGTCAGCTTCCCAGAGGATCATCCGATTATTGACCTCAGTTTCCCCGATGACTGGGAAATCAAGCCCAAGGAAGGCGTGATCTACGCGCACCCGAAAGATGACGCTGGCCTGTTCTTTTCCCTCACTCATTTGGAAAGCACCGACCCCACCGAGGCAGCAGCTCAGGCCAAGGAGGACATCGAAGCTTTGTTCAAGAACGTGAAGTATAAGGAACCAGAAACCGCTGAAGCGGGCGAAGTGAACATCATGCTGATCAATGCCAAGGGCACGGATGAGGACGGCCCCGCGAACATCAACCTTTGCCTGATCGGCAGAAAAGACAAAGAAGCCCTGCTCGCGCTGAAATGCATTTCGTCGCAGGAAGCCTTCGAAAAGCATGGTGACTTGGGCACCAAGATTATCAATTCCATCACTGCCCACAAGGCCACCTCCGAAGCACAGACTTTCAGCTATCCCAGCGCCGAGAAGCCCGACTACGCTATCGACTTCCCCGCTGACTGGGTCATGAAAGCCAACGATGAAGGCGTCTATGTGGAGTCGCCTGACAAGCTGGTCGCCGCGAATGTGATCATGGTGCCGAAGGCTGAGCTCGCCACTGCCGAGGAAGCTCTAAAGAAGAGCGTAGGCGAGCGCTTCAAAGAGATCCTGTGGAACGAGGGCAATGACCCAGAAGTGAACAAGGACGAGGCATTGGGCCTCACCGCTACCTTCCATAATGCCGTGGCCTCCGATGGCGATGGCACTGAAAAATACAGCGTCAATCTGGTCAGCTATGACCGGAAGAGCGGTAACAAGTCGCTCATCCTGCTGGTGCAGAATCCCCAGCGCGCGATTGAGACGCACGCTGAGGCATTGACCAGCATCCTCAAGTCGATCAAAGTTCGCTGATCACTGGCACCATGAGTCAACCCATGCCTCCGACTAGTCCAAGAGTGGCTGCCCGAGCGGGGTGGCAAGTCGGGGGCAGCGCCTTCATGATTGGATGGGTCCTGATCCATGTGATCCTGTTTTACGCATTCGCGGTCAGTGGTTTCCTGGTCGATCTAATGCTGAGCATCATCAAGGCGATCATGTTTCCTGGAGCCGGCAGCTACTCCACAGGAGGGGCGCATGAGATGCTGGCTTGGGAAGGCCATCTGCGAGCCGGCCTGATCCTGGCAGGGGCCGCAGGGTTCCCTGGCGGACTGGCCATGATCCTGCCCAGCCTCCGCAAGCTGCTATGGCTTGGCTTCTGGTTGTTGCTGCTAGCAGGTTTGGCGTATGAAATCAGCGCCTTCGGTATTCTTAGGAAGTGTCCGTGTGATCGTTAAAACATAAGTGCGGATGGTTGGCGCTCCAACGACAGGTTGGAGCGGTCTTGAAAGAGAACACAACCAACCATCCGACATGAAAAACAGAGCATCAAAACAGACAGAAGAGCAAGCAGAGAACGAAG
>CAXNNN010000382.1:0-4333 GCA_964203095.1 Verrucomicrobiaceae bacterium
GTGGGGCTGCGCAAGGTGCGTCATGCCCTCGCCGCTGGCCTGCTCGCTGACGTGGCAGGCATGTCAATGGCCGTGGTGCTGGGCAAGGTGCTGTTTGGATAAACCAAGGAGCGACGGCATCTTGCCGTCGTAATTCATCGAGACGGCAAGATGCCGTCGCTCCTTGCTCTACCCCAGCTGCTTCGCCCACGCGATCGCGCGTAACGCCGCCGACGCCTTGTTCACGGTCTCGCGATACTCCGAGGTGGGGTCCGAGTCGGCCACCACGCCCGCGCCCGCCTGCACGTAGGCTTTGCCGTCCTTCAGCACGCAAGTGCGTAGCGCGATACAACTATCGAGATTGCCATCAAAACCGAAGTAACCGACGGCTCCGGCATACGCGCAGCGCTTGTTCTTCTCCACCTCGTTGATGATCTCCATTGCCCGCACCTTGGGCGAGCCGCTGACCGTTCCCGCCGGGAAGGTCGCGCGCATCACGTCGTAGGCACTGTGCTCCTTGGAAAGACGGCCCTCGACATTGCTGACGATGTGCATGACGTGCGAGTAGCGCTCCACGATCATGAGTTCGTTCACGCGTACCGTGCCATACTCGGCGACGCGGCCCACGTCATTGCGCGCAAGATCGACGAGCATGATGTGCTCCGCGCGCTCCTTTGGATCGGCCAGCATCTCAGCGGCCAAGGCCTCGTCTTCCTCTGGCGTCTTACCTCTCCAGCGCGTGCCTGCGATGGGGCGAATCTCGATCTTGCCGTCGATGCATTTCACATGCACCTCGGGCGAGCTGCCGACCAAAGAGAAGCCCTGCGGGAACTGCATGCAAAACATGTAAGGCGATGGGTTCACATGTCGCAGCGCGCGATACAAGTCCATCGGGCTGCCGGTGTAATCGGCCTCAAAACGCTGCGAGGGCACAAACTGGAAGATGTCGCCCGCCTTGATGTATTCTTTGCCCGCCAGCACCATGGCTTCGTATTCGGCCTGTGTGGTGTTGCCCTGCAGCGGCGGCATTTCACCTGCGGCACCGCTGGGTGGGAAGGCTTGCAAAGGCTTCACTGCCAGCGGCTTGGACAGCTTGTCGATCACGCTCTCGATCTGCTGCACAGCCCAGTCGAACGCCGCCTGCTCCGAGGCGTGCTCGTCCATGAACACATTGGCCACCACGCTGACCTTGCGATGCTTGTGATCGAAGATGAGCACGGTGTCCGTGATGAAGAATACCATGTCCGGCAAGCCCAGAGCATCAGGTGGTGGTGCCGACAACGTGGGCTCAAAGAAGCGCACCATGTCATAGGCGAAGTAGCCCACAGCCCCACCATTGAAGACGCTGGCCTTGGCTCCTGCGGCTGGCTTGCACTTGGCCATCAGCGCTTCCAGTTCCTTGGAAGGATCACCTTCCGCTGTGTAGCTGCGGGTTTGGCCACGCTCTTCGATCGTGATTTCCTTACCCTTGGCCGTGAAGATCAAACGTGGTGAACTACCCAGCAGCGAATAGCGGCCCGAAGCGCTGGTCATCTCCGCCGATTCGAACAGGAAGCCGCAGCGACCATCGTGAATCTTTTGGAAGGCCGACAGCGGCGTCTCGTAATCGGCGGTCAGTTCAGCGATGACCGGCACGAGATTGCCGGACTTCGCGAGGGCGCTGAAGGTATCGAACGAGGGCTGCAAGAAGCTAGAAAGCATGAGGGCCGCCAAGGTGCATCGCCTTCCAAGCATCGCAACTGATCAGAGCGCGCTCAAAACTCTCACGCCAGGATGTCATTGGCCACATGCCCGGCCACATCCGTCAGCCGGAAATCACGGCCTGCATAGCGATGCGTCAGGCGCTCGTGATCAATGCCGAGCAGGTGCAGTATCGTCGCGTGCAGGTCATGGACATGCATCTTGTTCTCCTGCGCGAAGTAGCCGTAGTCATCGGTCGCGCCGTAAGCGAAGCCCTTTTTCACTCCGCCACCCGCCAGCCACATCGTGAAGCCGTTCGGATTGTGATCGCGGCCATCCTTGCCCTGCGCCGTTGGCGTGCGGCCAAACTCTCCACCCCAAATCACCAGCGTGTCGTCGAGCAGGCCGCGTGATTTGAGGTCCTTTAAGAAGCCCGCGATGGGCTTGTCCACTTCCGAAGCGTTCTTGCTATGGCCTTTGTAGAGATTGCCGTGCTGATCCCACTGCACCTCGCTGTCGCTGTGGGTGACCTGCACAAAACGCACGCCACGCTCCAGGAAACGACGCGCCATCAAGCACTGGCGACCGAAGTTGGCCGTCACGGGATTGTCGATGCCATACAGCTTCTTCGTTACCTCTGACTCCTGCGACACATCCTGTGCCTCAGGCATCTTGCCCTGCATTCGGAAGGCCAGCTCAAACGAACTGATGCGGCCTTCCAGGGCTTGGTCGGGTCCCGCGAGTTCCAGATGCTCGTGATTCATCTGCGCGAGGAAGTCGAGCTGCTTGCGCTGCACCGACACGGGCACGTGATCATTGCGGATGTGCCGCACCAGCGCCTTGTCGGACGGCACACTGGCATTGCCAATCGGCGTGCCCTGGCACCAGGCGGGCAAGAAGGCCGCGCCCCAGTTGTTAACGCCGCCGTGGGCAAGTGTCGGACAGATCGTGATGAAGCCCGGCAGGTCTGAATTCTCAGTGCCCAGGCCATACGTCACCCACGATCCCATGCTGGGCCGCACCTGCGTGTCACTGCCGGTGTGCAGCTTCAGCAAAGCCCCACCGTGCGCCGGGTTGGTGCCGTGCAGGGAACGCAGCACGCAAAGCTCATCCACACACTGCGCTACATTCGGAAACAGCTCGCTCACCGGCAGCCCGCTCTGGCCATACTGCTTGAACATCCACGGCGACTTCAGCAGCTTGCCCGTCTCCGCAAACTGCACGCGGGGCTGCTTGAAGGGATATGGCTTGCCATCGTCGCGCTGCAGCAGCGGCTTCGGATCAAAGGTGTCCACCGCGCTGGGGCCGCCCTTCATGAACAGGAAGACCACGCGCTTTGCCCGTGCCGGAAAGTGCGGCTGCTTCGCGGCCAAGGGATTGACCACCGCAGCCCTAGCCTGTTGCTGGGCCATTAAGGCATTCAGCGCCAAAAAGACAAACCCGCCGGCACTGCTTTGCAGCAGCGCACGGCGGGTTTGAGAAAAGGGAAAGTCAGCACTCATGTCAGAATAAACCTACGCACAAGCGCGACCTCTTTTGTCAGCGCTCGCCAATCGGCACAAACGTCTGGCCATAGGGCTTGCCGACGTATTCGGACAGCGGACGGAAAAGACGGTTTTCGCTCCACTGCTCCAGCACATGCGCCGTCCAGCCGCTCATGCGTGCGATGGCGAAGATCGGGGTGAACAGATCGGTCGGGATGTTCAGGCTGTGATAGACCGTGGCTGAGTAGAAGTCGACGTTAGCGTTCAGGCCCTTCTGCTCGCGCATGATGGTAGCGATGCGTTCGCTCATTTGAATCCACTTGGGCTCGCCGAGTTGCTCGGTGAGCTTGATCGCCATGGCTTGCAAATGAGGAGCGCGGGGGTCGAGCACCTTGTAAACGCGATGGCCAATGCCCATGATCTTCTTTTTCTGTGCGAGCGCTTCCTCGACCCAGGCGTCTACCTTGTCTGGCGAACCGATCTCTTCCAGCATGTGAATGACGCCTTCATTGGCACCGCCATGCAGCGGTCCTTTCAGAGCGCCGATGGCGGCGCTGATGGCGGAATACATGTCGCTCAAAGTGGACGCCACCACACGGGCGGTGAAGGTCGAAGCATTGAAGCCATGCTCAGCGTGCAGCACGTAAGCCACATCCAGAGTCAGTTCGGCTTCCTTGCTCGGCACCTCGCCGGTCATCAAGTAAAGGAAATGGGCGGCCTCGCTGAGGTCCTTGCGCACTGGCGGTAGGCTCAGGCCCTGACGAGCACGATGGAAATACGCTGCGATCACACCAATCTGAGCGGTCAGGCGGATGGCCGTTGCCAGATTCTCACTCACATCGATATCGTGACGCTGCTGATTGTAACAGCCGAGCATCGAAACGGCAGTGCGCATGATGTCGATGGGCTTCGCATCCTTAGGAGCGCTGGTGAGAAAGTCGATCACTCCCTGGGGCAGTTCGCGCTCCGCACGCAGCGCGGTGGTCAGCTTGTCCAGCTCAGCTTGATTCGGCAGACGATTGTAATACAGCAGGTGAACTATCTCTTCATAGCTGGCCTTACCGGCGAGTTCATTGATGTCGTAGCCGCAATAGAGCAAGACGCCCTCCTGCCCACGCACATCGCCGATGCGTGTTTCTGCCGCGATGATGCCTTCAAGTCCTTTGGATACCAGTGCCATAAAAAAGTGT
>CAXNNN010000383.1:0-4314 GCA_964203095.1 Verrucomicrobiaceae bacterium
GAGTGCATCAGCGCTGCAGGTAGGCGCTACGAGCGGCACCTCAAAGAAGGCCGCGCCGAGGTCGAAGCACGCACCTTTGCCAGCGGCAGCTACAGCGCCGGAAGCTGGGGCGGCAAAGCGCGACGCATCATCTGCCGCGCCATCGCCGGGCCGCATGGCGTCGATCAACGCTATATCGTCACCGACTTTGAACAACACGAAGCAGTCCGCCCCCGCAGAGAAAATAGGGGACGGAAGGGCTGAGCCCTGCGCAGAGGGGGTTGAAAAAGGTCGTTTTCAAAGAATACGCGCCCCATCAACATGCTGAACCCATGCAAATGCCCTCCAACCCTCAAACCACAACGGATCCAGCACCGCCTATGATGACTTCATGAATAGATCTGGCTAAATCTCTTTTGGTCCAATTATCCGTGGCATCTCAGCTGCCGTTAGGAGGCAGGTCAAAAGCGCTCATCTTTGCATTGGCCCTGAACTGCACACGATACAGGGTGCCGACGGTCAGCACCGTGAGAAGCCAGCCGATTAACCCCAAGTTAAGCACCTAGCTGATTAAGTTTATTTACACACCAAGCCGATCATAACCCTCATCACCAGCCTTTTCCGGCCAGACCGGTGACTCTTTGTTCACAGAAGGCTCCGCCGCTGTAACACCCATGATGGCCCCGGCTTGAGATGACCGGAGGCATTGATTCGATCCTAGCCGCCCGATGATTGGCGAAGGGACCTCCATGAACAGAGATCCTGAAGCTAAAAAATGGTGCCTTCCTTCTTGTGAATCAGTATTCATCGGTGGCTAGCATTCCTTGCAGCGCCGCCACTAACTCACAGCTCCCGCCATGAACAAAATCAGACCCATTCACTGGGTCGACATGATCGTCGACAACCCGGCGACGACTTGGGTATCTTATGAGCCCGTCTTCGGATTTGAGCGATCACCGATCGCCGAGGATGCGGACCCCACCTCGCATGTGATTCAGGATGGCGGGCCGGAGGTGCTGGGGCTGTGTGATGCCGCGATGTTCCCCAACTGGGTGCCCGGTTGGCTGTCCTATATCGACGTGGAAGACTACGACCAGAGCGTGGCCCAGATCGAGTCCGCCGGTGGGCGCATTCACCAGCAGACGAGCATGAACTACTCTTGGACGGGACAACGCATGTGCCTAGCGATTGACCCCTCGGGTGCGCCGGTGATGATTTGTGAATCGCAACCCGACTCGCCAGTGAATGTGTCGGATGCGTAAAGCCGCACTGATGTTCTGGCCTGGCCGACAGCCAGTGCCAGAAACGCTGTTCCCCCACCCTGCTCCCGACCATGGCCTACCACCTCCGCCCTGCCACCCGTGATGACCAACCTGCGGTGGAGCAGCTCGTCTTCAGCGTGCTGGCCGAGTATGCGCTGACGCCCGACCCGACCACTACCGATGCGGACCTGCGTGACCTGCGCGGCTTTTATCATGACGCAGGCGGCACCTTCGATGTCTTGGTGGCGGACTCTGGGAAGTTGGTGGGCACCGTCGGCCTGTTCCGCATGTCGCCTTCCACCTGCGAGCTGCGCAAGATGTATCTGGCCCGTGCGGCACGCGGCCAAGGGCAGGGGCGTCGGCTGCTGGAACATGCCCTGGCCCAGGCGACCGCGCTCGGCTGCACCCGAGTGGTGCTGGAGACAGCGACCGTGCTGCGCGAGGCGGTGCAGCTCTACGAGCGCTACGGCTTTCGGCCCTACGTCCCGGAGCATCTCGCCGCGCGGTGCGATGCCGCCTACAGCCTGGACCTCGCGCCCTTAAAGACCGCCTAGGGAAGGTGTAGCATTCTCTACCCCCCAACTCGCGCCTCCAGCCAAGCCGCCAACTCATCCAGCGAAGGAGCTGTGCGCATCTGCTTGGCATAGCACGTGCAGTTCGTCTGCACGGCGTTGTCCTTTAGCAAATGACGCAGCGCGGCGGCCACGCGTTCGCCCGTGAACTTCTTCGGGTGCAAACTCAGCCCAATGCCCAGGCGGCGCAGTCGGTTCGCATTGTCCGGCTGATCATGGGCCAGCGGCATGACCAGGTGCGGAATACCCGCCGCCAAGGCCTGCGAGCAGGTGCCGATGCCACCGTGATACACCAGCGCTGCGGCGCGTGGCAGCAGAAGGCTGAAAGGCGCATAGCGCTGGACCAGAATGCTAGGCGGCAGATGGGCGGGCACGTCCGACTCATGCTGCGTGGCGAAGACGGCACGGCGATTTAGCAACTCACACGCAGCCAACGCCGCCTTGAAGAATGCCTTGGCCTGACGGTTGCCCGTGCCGGGGGTGAAGACGAGGGGCTTCTCCCCTGCGGCGAGGAAGTGCTCCAGCTCGGCACTGAGCACCGCATTCGTCGCCAGGTCCTCCATGGGGAATGAGTGTTGCAACAGCGGCTGCGGCCAGTCGGGCTGCGGCACAGCGAACCACGCGGGAAAGAGCGCCACATTTCCATCCGGCGAGTGCCACCAATCAGGATGCACCCGGCGCGGTGGAGGCAGCTTCTCCGCCCGACACTCGCGCCGCAACATGGGCAGCACGCCTTGGTCCATGGGGTTGGGGAACTTGAACATCAGCTTCTTGAGCCACACAGGCAGCGCATTCAGGACATGCGGCCCCTCGATGAACTTGGGCGTGTCATGCGCGCTGATGAAGACCGCCGGTTGCAAGTGCAGCACGATCAAGGGCACGCCCAGCTTCTCCCGCGCTAGCCGTGCGCCGAAACCAGAACCCGCCGACAGGATCAGGGTCGGCTCGCCCGGCACCATCAGCTCGCACAGTCGCTCATACAGTGGCCGCACATACTGCGCAGCGGTGGCGAAGACGAGCTTCGTGCCCGTGATCGGCTTCCACAGATCAGGGTGCTCCATGAGTCTCTCGTAGTTCGCACGCGTGCCCATGGACACAAAACCCAGCCCCGCCGCCACAATCGCGCGCTCGAACACCTCCATCGACAGCACTGTCACGCGATGCCCGCGCGCGACCAGTGCCCGCCCGATGCCAATGAACGGATACACATCGCCCCCGCTGCCGAAGGGACACATCAAGAAATGAGCCATGCGCGCAGTAGAGCGGCACCCCAGCATTCAGCAAGCCGCTACTCCGTCGGCCCCGCGTCAGTCTCCTGTCGCGCGATGCATTCGCGCACGAGGCGCAAGCACTCATCGGGACTGGCAGGCATGGGCAGCGTGAGCGGCTGTCCCTTCACCCGCAGGTGCCGGAGATCGCCCTCGCGGCGGACCTGGGTGACCTCAATGCCGTGCCGCGCAAAGAACTGCACGACGTCTTGATTGCTGGCGTATCGGCTCATGGGGCTTCTTTGAGATGGGGCTAGACCTTGGCCAAGGCAAGCAAGGCCTTCACACGGTCGATCTCGGAGGCCGAGGTCTTGGCCACGAAGCCCCGCGCATGGGCGAAGTGCACATCCGGCTCCTTGTCGATGCGGGTGAAGTCATAGCGCGGATTGTCGTTGTGGCGCGACAAGCCATAGCCACCGCCTCGGCGATCCGGGTAAATCAGTGCGGCGATGCTCTCGCTTTTGCCAATGCTGTCCAGGTAGCGCCCTATGCCAGCGGAAGGCTCATCGGGACAGGGCTCGGTGCGAGGCAGGAAGAGCACCTCATGGTCGTCCACGCTCCAGATCTCCGCATTCTGCGCGACGAAGTCGATGCGTGCCCGCAGCTCGCGCAGATACTCCAAAAGGTCCGCGCCGATGTAGCTAAGGATCTCCCACAGCGGCTCGCCCGGCTCCAGACGCTTGGCCTTGGCAAACCGACGCAGGATCGTCACGTCGATCGGCGAACTGAGCTTGTTCATCGTGGTGCGTTCCACGCCCAGCCATTGCGCCGTCACATTCGGCCCACGCGTGTCGAACCACTCCGCCGGCTCCAACCAATCGCAGAATTGCCGCGCATCCTCATACACGCCCAGATGCTGAAGCGCCAAGCTCAGTGCGCAAACGGGCGGATGATCCGCCGGGAACTGATGGTGATCAAAGTTGTGCCGCTCAGGTGCATGTTCCCCACCCACATCGACCACCGCAATGGAAGGATCGGCCAGATCATCAGCGGTAGGTTCACGCCGCACGATGGGGACGCGATGGACCGCCGCGAGTAAGCTACAAGCCAGGAGTTCATCCTTATGCGCGCCGCCAGGATGGGTAAGAATGAAGGAGAGAGACATGAAAGCGAAGCGAGGCCAGCCACCATGCCCGCCCCAGAACCATCACCAAGGCGAGTGATCCCCACCACTCCAGCAAGAAATCTCACCCCCAGTCCCGAGCCCCCCACGCACCCACTATCCCCGACAGG
>CAXNNN010000384.1:0-4306 GCA_964203095.1 Verrucomicrobiaceae bacterium
CGGAGGGGTTTGCCCATCCTGCAAAATGGAATCCCGCCCAAGCTGAGTTTCCACGGGTATGTTACGCTGGACATCTGTGGCCTTCCCAAATGCCGCTACTAGCAAAGTTGGCTCAGCGGTTGGACACTGTAGGAGCGCGCCTCGTCCTGCTAACCAAACCAAGCGCAATGATTCAGGCCCTTGCCGACAGCGGCGTGCCGTTTGATCTAGTGCCGCCATTTCCCTCGAATCGCGCAGCTTTGGAGTATCTTGCTAACAACGTATCTGGCCTGCTAATTTCCTACGCCGATACAGTGGCTGAGATGCCCTGGATACAGACCAGTTTCCCAAGTAAACTCACTGAGTATGCCCACCTTGGACTACCCTGCGCGGTAGTGGCACCCGAAGATAGCGCGGTCGGCCGCTGGGCAGTCCGCCACGACTTCAGCGGCTTCTTTCGGCCTGATCAGTTAGAGGCATTCGCTGCCTGGGCCCGGGACCTCCGAACAGAAGACGGTTGGCAGGCCCGCCGTGAGATTGTTCGACACTTTGCCGACGACGCCTTCTCCCCTGAAAAAATTCAAGCCGCCTTTGCTGGTTCCCTATTGCGCCAATGAATCGTCCATTCCCCGCCTCGCCTCTTTCGGTCGTGCTCGTGGGGTGCGGGGCCGTCAGCCAACTATTCTATGCGCCTACGTTGCGTGTGTTGGCCGAGACTGGAGAGCTGAGAGTAGCTGCCTTGGTCGATCCCAGCGGTCCAGCGCGGGAAAAACTTCGCGAAGACTTTCCACACGCACGTCTACTTGGAGCGCTCGAAGAAATCGAGCCTGGAGAGGCATGCCTTGCCATCATCGCCTCTCCACCGAAGTTCCACCGCGCCCAGACTGAGGCAGCCTTAGCGGCAGGTCTCCATGTGCTCTGTGAGAAGCCGATGGCGGCGGACGCCGCCGAGTGCGAGGCCATGATCGCCGCCGCAGTCCGGGCCGATCGCCATCTAGCTGTGGGGCATTACAAGCGCTTCATGCCAGCCCACCGCGCCGTGAAGCAATTCATCGAACAGCAGACCTTCGGCCCTTTGCGGTCGTTGGAGATTGTCGAGGGCGGCAAGTTCGGCTGGCCTGCCGCCAGCGACTCCTTTTTCCGCAAGGAGCAAACCCCAGGCGGCGTGCTCCTCGACATCGGCGTTCACGTGCTCGACCTCGTCGGCTGGTGGCTCGGCGAACCTGCCACGTTCTCCTATGCCGACGATGCCAGAGATGGGCTTGAGGCTAACTGCCTCGTCAGCGCCCGCTTCTCTGGTGGTGCCACCGCCCGCATCCGCCTGAGCCGCGACTGGGCGACGCCCAACTGCTATGTTTTCCGTTTCGAGCGGGCGACAATTCACAGCCGCGTCAACGCCTCGAACCAGCTCGAGCTCACCTTTGATGGGGTTCCGATGACCTTCGCAGCAGAACTGCGCGATCCACTACCAGCAGCGCCCGTCGCACCTTCGCAGCCACTCAGCACCAACGCCCAATCCTTCATCCACCAGCTTGTGGACGTTTGCACCGCCATCCGCGAGTCACGTGCCCCGGCCATCACCGGCGAGGACGGCCTGGGCGCCGTGCGCTGGATAGAGCAATGCTACGCCCGGCGCGAAATTCTCCCTGAACGATGGCAGGCTTCACTCACTCACCACTTACGATGAGCGCCGAACCTCAGAACGAACGCATTGCGGAGCTGGATGGTGTGCGCGGCCTTGCGGCCCTCTTGGTCGTTTATGTGCATGTGCTGCACCGCTGGATACCCAGTTCTCCAGAACCCGTCTTCTGGCTGCGCACTTTCAGCCATCTCGGGTGGACAGGCGTGCATCTTTTCTTCGTATTGTCGGGCTTCTTGATCGGCGGTATCCTGATGAGAAACCGAGGAGCGACCAACTACTTCCAAGCATTTTACCTTCGCCGAAGCTTACGCATCTTGCCACTCTATGCGGCTCTCGTCGCTGCTTGCTTTGTTCTGCAATGGATTGCCGCCGCACCCTACGAGTCCCTGACTCAGGGCCAAGGAGTTCCGCTTTGGTCGTATCCCTTGCTTGTCCAGAACTTTTTCATGGCAGCCTCAGGTAGTTGGGGCCCAGCGTTCCTGAGTGTCACATGGTCGGTAGCAGTGGAAGAACAATTTTACCTCCTGCTTCCTTTGCTAATCTTTTTTGCCCGCCCAAGCGACTTCCTTGGTTATTGGTGGTGCTCATTACCAGTGGTCCTTTGTTTCGAGCCATTGTTGACTGGCCTGCGCCGGGGTTCCTGCTGCCTGGTGTTTTCGAGTCTCTCGGCGGTGGCACGCTCTTGGCTTGGCTCTTCGGCAACCACCGACCAATCTTCCAATCAAGCATCTGCTTTCTCGCGGCACTTGCAGCAGCAGCGATCTGCGCGGGCGGCATGGTTGCCGATATTCTTGGCTATAAATGGGGGAATCTGTTCGGGACCCTTGTGGCCTTTTTCTGGCTTGGCTTTTTTTGGCTGGTGCTCGCCTTGCTGGGATCAAAATGGGCCGCCCCTCTCAGGCTCCATCCCCTCCGATGGATCGGCAGTGTTTCATATGGCAGCTATCTCCTTCACATGCCGATCCAGCATGCAGTCTTCCTCGCTCTGGCGGGGCACGACGTGGGCGACTATCAAGGAGAGTTTGGGCTCGCCCTCGCGACCCTCAGCCTGTTGCTCACCGGACTGCTGGCTTGGGCCTCCTTCACGTTCATGGAGAAGCCACTTATCCGTCTAGGCCATCGCCACCAGTTCCAAACCACCCCGCGCGATGCCGAGACAGCGGCATAGTTCTGCCGACAACGCCTGCCCTTCTATAGACATGTCTTTGCACGTCCAGACTTCAGCGCACGTGCCATCTCAACGCGCCGCTTTGCAGCCGGCCGCCTCTCCGGTGGCTGCGTCCCTGATCGGTGCCAGCGGCTTCGTCGGCCTGCGGACGACCGAAATCCTGTCGGCCGATCCCACCTTCACCGTGCGTCCCGTTGTGCGCTCGGCCTCCAGTTTAGCAGTGCTGGCCCGCGAGCGCCTCGATTGGAGGATCGCCGATCTACTGGCCGCCACCCCATTGGCTGAGGCCCTGAGGGGAACCGAAATCTGTGTGCATGCAGCCATTGGGGACGCCCATCAGATCGTGCGCATGGCAAGGGAAACCTACCGGGCTTGTGCCCTCGCGGGCGTTCGCCGCCTTGTCTGGCTCAGCAGCGCCTCCGTACACCGCCAGAATCCCGAAAGCGGCACAACCGATAACACCCCTCTACGCGACGATCAGCCCCTCGTTTACAACAACGCGAAGGTGCGCGCCGAGTGGGCACTGGAGAAACTCGCCCGCGATGGCCGGGTCGAGGTAGTGCGCTTGCGTCCTTCGGTGGTGTTTGGTCCGCGCTCCCGCTGGATCACCGATGCTGCCGACAAGATCCGCAGTGGACAAGCCGGTTGGATCGACGGCGGTCATGCTATCTGCAACACCATCTATGTGGACAACCTCGTCTCCGCGATCCGCGCCGCTGCTCTCGCCCCATCGGTAGCAGTGGGTCAAGCGTTCCTGGTGGGTGATGCAGAGCCAGTGACTTGGCGAGACTTCCTGCAGGCAATCGCCACCCATGTCGGTGCGGACGCGACGGCTTTTGCTGAGTTGCCCACCCGCGCCGTCCCCCGGGAAAAGGAGAGTCGGCTAGCTCCCCTCACCCTCACGCCAGTCTACGCCGCCCTCTCCCACAAGGTGCCAGACCTCGCCAAACGTCTCGCCAAGAGCATCACCAAGGCCCTGCGTTCCCCAACCCAAGCGCCGGGAGCTTGGCATCTGCGCTGCCAACCTCAGGCGACACTCACCTCCGAAATGGTGCTGCTCCAACAATGCAGGTGGCAGCTCTCAAGTTCCAAGGCGGAGCGACTCCTTGGCTACAGGCCGCACGTGCCCTTCGCCGAAGGCATGCGCCGCAGCCTAGCCTGGCTGGATTTCGCCGAAGGGCGGCACCTCCCTGAGCAACATTGGACGACATGACCGTCAGTATCCTCATCGCCGCCTACCAAGCGGTCCGCTTTCTGCCGGCAGCACTGGCTTGCGTCGCCGCCCAGACTGGGGTGAAGTGGGAACTGATCGCGGTCGAAGACGGCTCGCAAGATGGCACCGAGGATGTGGTGAGATCCTTTGCCGCACAGCACCCAGCGAACCGGATCGTTTACTACAATCTCGGCTCCAATCGAGGCGTGGCCGTCGCCCGTAATCGACTCCTCGAACTCTCTTGTGGGGAGGTTGTGGCTTTCCTCGATGCCGACGACTTGTGGGAGCCGGACCATCTCGCCAG
>CAXNNN010000385.1:0-4284 GCA_964203095.1 Verrucomicrobiaceae bacterium
CTCGGTGATGGCCTTGAGCACGAGTTCGCCGGTGAAAGCGGCGAGCGCGGCGGCGGATTCGGTGGAGAGCGTCTCCAGGCCGTTGAGCACGAGCGTGGCATGGCGCTTGGTTTTGCGGTTGCCGACGCGTTTGGCGAGCGAGGCGGCGACCGCGGGCGGGAGCGAGGTGAGGCCATTCAGCACGAGCACGCCTTCGTGGGCCGACAGAGCCTCGGCGGTTTCGGGTGAGAGAGAGACTATGTTGTCGAGTCGCAGGACAGACGCAGCGCCGTCCTGACGACGAAAGATGACGCCGGGCCGTGTCTTGTCTTCCTCGTTGCCGCGGTGCTTGGCCAGTTCGGCGGCGATCTGCGGCGACAAATCCGTGATGCCCAGCCTCACTTCGCCCCACTGCCGTGCGAGCTTTTGCGCGAGCGGGATGGAGTCGAGTTTCTCCAGCGAGTGCAGGAGGACCTTGCTTTGATGCGTGGCCAGAGCTTCGGCGGCCTTGGCGGAGATGGTTTTCAGGCCATTGAGCCGCAGGTCGGCAGATCCGAACGACTTGGAGGGCGCATGCTTCGCGAGCACCGCCGCTGTCTCTGGAGAAAGCTCCGTGAGACCATTGAACGATAGAGCGCCTTCATGCTTCACGAGCACCTCGGCCGTCTCGGGCGTGAGCACGGTGAGCGCGTCGAAGGACGCGAAGCCTCCATCAATAGAGCCCACCGTGGTCGGCTTCTTCGTCATCACCGCGCGCGCCTGCTCCACGGTGAGAGACGTGAGCTTGCTCGAATCCTGGGCGAGTGCCAAAAGCGGCAGAGATGCGCCGATGGCGATGACGGCGAGAAGCATCGGACGATGGGGTGAAAAGGAGTTCATGTCTGGATGCTTCATTTCCGGGTGATGAGATCGCTCTCGCAGCAGAGCAGGACGAGATCGCGCAGGCGGAAGCCAGTGGCGGCGGCCTGCTCGACGATACGGCGGATGGCAGGACGGTCGGCGGCGGTCAGCTCGCGGCCGAGGGCGTGGATGAGCAGCTTCTCCACGAGGCAGCGGGCGAACTGCGGCTGGCGCTGGAGGAGCGCTTCCTTGAAGCCAGTCACATCCTTGAACTTCGCCTCGCCGAACTCGCCGCTGGGATCGACCGGCAGCGGTTTGCTGTTGACGATGTAGTGTCCGCGCCAGCGACCGATCGCATCGAAGCTCTCCAGCGCGAAGCCGGGCGGGTCGATCTGCCGATGGCACCCGGCGCATGCGGCATTCTCGCGGTGTTTTTCGAGGCGCTGCCGCAGGGTGGTCGCCCCGCGGATGTCCGGCTCGATCACGGGGATATTCGGCGGTGGGGGAGACGGTGGGGCACCAAGGATGTTTTCCAGGAGCCAGGTTCCACGGATCACGGGAGAGGTGTCCACGCCATTGGCGGTGAGCGTGAGGACGCTCGCCTGGCCGAGCAGCCCGCCGCGGCGCTTGTCGGTGAGCTTGACCCGCGCAAAGCCCTGCGAGGGGGAATCACCCGCGCCGTCGGGCTGGAGGTCGTCGCGAGTGAGGCCTTCCACCGGTTTGCCGAGGCTGGGCTCGGCGGCTTGCCAGTCGATGCCATACAGCTTGGCGAGGCCGCGGTTCACGAAGGTGTAGTCGGAGTCGAGCAAGTCAGCGATGGGGCCGTTGGTTTGCAGCAGGCGTTTGAAGAACAGACGCGACTCCGTGCGCATCGCGGGCTCGAGATGGTCGTCGTAGTAGATGTTGGTGCCGGCCCCCTGGGGCTTCATCGAGCCGAGCTTGCGCATCGCGAGCCAGCCGTCGAGAAACTCGCGGACGAAGGTGTCGGCTCGTGCATCGGCAAGCATCCGCTCGGCTTCTTTTCGCCGCATCTCGGGCCGTAAAAGATCATCAGCGGTGGCTCGATTCATGAGTTTCTGATCCGGCAGAGATGACCAGAGAAAATAGGAAAGCCGCGAGGCGATCTCGTGGCCGTCGAGCTTCGGCTGACCCTCTTCGCGATAGAGAAACTCCGGCGCGCAAAGCACGGCTTTCACTCCCTGCGTGATCGCCGCCTGCGCGGCCTGCTGCTGAGGCGTGCCCGCATCGGTGGCCGCCTTTTCCGCGCCCCGCACGAGCTTCAGAATCGGCTCCACGTCCGAAAGATTCACCGGACGCCGCCAGGCCCGCTCGGCGAACGTGCGCAGCACCTCGCCTGCCTTGGCGGAGGCGTAGGGCGCGTCGCCAAAGATGGCGCGATGACTCGGCGGCGGCCATTGCTCGTTAAGCGGGCCTTTGACCTCGGCTTGGTGAAGACGGATGCGCGGCGTCTCGAAGAAGATCAGGTGGCCCCAGTCGCCGCCCAGGTCCGCTTCCTCGTAGGCCGCGAGCTGCTTCTTGTCGAGCATGGTGTATTTGTTTTCTTTGACGAATGTCTGGATGCGGTAATTGCTGTTCGTGGGCCCGTTGAGAAACGAGAACTGCGGGAACTGCCCCGCCTCGAGCCACACGCAGCATTCCAGCCAGGTCGGCACGTCGTCGGGCACATCCCAAATGGCGATGGCGCGACCATCCGTGGAGGCGACATCGCCATAGCTGCCGATCAGCGCATCGCGGACGGCATCCTTGTTCGCCGGGTCCACGCCGACGAGTGTGCTGAGCGTCATCGCCAGACGATGCGGCTGATTCGGGTCAATGAGCGCGGTGCCTCCGAACATCTTTTTCGTGTCCATGTCGGCGTAACGGAATTTCGCCTCGGCGAGCACGCGGATGGAATACCAGCCGGCCACCGGCACGCCGTCCCGCAGGTCTTCCAGCGGCACGGTGCTGCCGCGGTATTCTAGCGTCTGGTAGGGCTGCGGCTGGCGGAGATGCTTCGCATACCAGTCGCGCTCGGAGTAGCGATGACCGAGGGAGGTCCGGTCAAACGGCGGCGAGAGCGACCAGGTGCGCGATTCGGGCTGTGGTTCAAAATGAACCGCGCGCTGCACCACATCCTTCGCGGCGGTGAGGTAATGCCGCAGCAGGTAGCTGGAAGTCACCAGCTTTTCGCCGTTCGAGGCAAAGCCGTGCGAGCGGTTGTCATCGGGAAACTCGGTGGTTGGATCGCGGCGGCTCAAATCGAGGTGCAGCAGGTCTTCGAGTGTGCGGCGGTATTCCGTGCGATTCAGCCGACGCAGCACCGCCACATCCCGCGCAGGCTTGCTTTGCGCAAAGGAGGCCACGGCTCCCTCCAGCGCCAGCACGGCGCGGTGGCGCTCTTCGGCCGCAGGTTGCTTTTTTTTCGCCGGAGGCATGGTGCCGCGCTCGATCTGCTCCAGCGCGTGGAGCCAACCGGTGGCGCTGGCATCGGTCACCGAATCACCGAGCGACTCCAGCGACACGTCGCCCTTGCGGGTGGCATCGTCGTGGCAGTCAAAGCAATGAGTGGAGACAAAGGCGCGCACCTTCTCGCCAATGGAGACAGGCTTGCCATTCTCCGCGCCTAAGCCCGCCAGCGGAGCAAACAGCAGGACCGCGAGTGCAAGAGTGCTGTTCTTTGCGTGCTTCATGACAGTTCGCCGAAGGTTCCCTTGCTCTTGCCAAACGTGCCGGCCTCGGCACCGAAACGCTGCGCCATCGAGAGGTAAAGATTGCACAGCGGCACGCGTTTCTCCGCCGCGTCCGGCAGGATCACATGAGTGCGATGCTTGTAGCCGCCGCCGGCGAGCAGCACCGGCAGGTTCTTGTTGGTGTGCGCGCTGCCATCACCCATGCCGCTGCCAAAGAGCACCTGCGTGCTGTCGAGCAGGCCGAGGTCCTGCAGCTTGGTGAGGAATTTCGCCAAGTGCACCATTTGGTAGCGCTCCACCTTCCGCATGCCCTCCATCAGCACCGGGTCCTTGCCGTGGTGCGAGTAGCCGTGATAGCCCTTTTCCTCGATGCCCATCGCCGAGGTGTCGAACGAGCCTGGAACCTCGATGGTGGCCACGCGCGTGGAATCGGTCTGCAAGGCCAGGGCGACGAGATCAAAGAGAATGGGCAACTGCTGACTTACCGTGCCATCCTTCGGCTCCTTCGCGTCCACCTTCGGTCGCGGACGCGAGAGCCAGGCCTTTTCCTGCTCGAGCGATTTCTCCACCTCGCGGATGGCGGTGAAATACTGGTCCAGCTTCTCGCGGTCGCGGCCTGAGACGCGGCGGCTCATGCCTTTGGCTTGGCCGTTCACGGCATCGAGGATGGAGCCCTGCTGCTCGTAGTCCACGCCCAGCGCGGCGGACAGTTCCGCGGGATCGTCCACGAAGAGCATCCGAAACACGCGTGAGACCTGCTGCACCGGCGGCACCA
>CAXNNN010000386.1:0-4265 GCA_964203095.1 Verrucomicrobiaceae bacterium
CGGCCTGCTGTAGATCGCACCATGGGTCGGCGTGGGCGTGCTGCCATCCAGCGTGTAGCGAATCGTCGCTCCTGCGGTGGCGGTGCTGATGCCCACACTGAAGGGCGTGGAGAAGAAGCCGCGATCCATGCTGAACTTGGTATCCGCCACCAATCCGACAAATTGAGGCACGCCATTGAGTGTGCCGGGTATCGCTGTGGGCGAGGTCTGCCCGACTTTGTAAAAGACGGGATCACCGGCCAGGCCTTCCGTTCCGCTCAGTTCTGGCAGCACCAGGAACGTGCCGCTGGCCGCACTGTCATTCAGCCCATGAATGGCTAGCACGTTGGTGCCATTCACCAATGCATTTAGCCCTGTGCTCACGTCAATGACGTCCACCACCAGTGCCTGCTCGCTGGTGCGCGATGCTATGGCCACATCATTGAACAGCGGCGTCGCGAAAGCATTCCGTCGCGCGATTTCCTGACCGTTGAGATAGGCTACAAAGCCATCGTTGTAGCGCATGCGCAGCGTCAGTGCGCTGATGCGGCTTACTCCGGTGGCAGTGAAGGGCACACGCACATAGCAGCCGGGATTGATGCCCATCATGCGGCTCTGCACATTGGTGGCCACCTCTGCACTGCTGCTCGAAGCGCCACTCGTCAGTGGCGTGGTGGATACCACCAGGCCACCGGGACCACCCACCAGCTTGAAGTTGCTGCTCCATGAAGTCTCCGCACCAGGGGCCGCGAAGAACTCTAACTCATCGCCGCCATACTGCTCCCACATGATGACCTCCACGCTGTGCGTGCCTGCCGTCAGACTCACCGGCGCGCTCAAGTGATCCTCGGCCCCATGATTGGAGTCATCCACCATCACGTCCACGCCATTGATGCGAATGCGTCCACCATCGTCGGAGTTCAGACCGAACACATACGTCCCCGTCGTGGGAATCACGATGTTGCCCGTCGCCTTGATCACATAAGGTTCCGCCGTGCCATTCGGCAGCACGGCATTGCCATCGTAGTGACCATCACCGCCCTCGCCCAGGTAGTTCAACGAGGGAGCGATCACCGTGGTCTCGCTGGCGATGCCGACATTCCCTGGCGACAAAGCCAGCAGCGCATCCGCCGTGGCAATGCTGGTGACACCACCAAAGGAACCCGAGGCCGCTACTTGCCGCACCTTCATACCCGGCACGCTGATGCCAAAGCCAATGCCCGTCTTGCCCTTCAACCAAGCGGCATCGTTAAACGTGCGTGCGGTCCAGCTGCCACCCAGATTGTCATTCGCTGGCACCAGGTATTTCGCCGCTGCTCCCGCCTTCGCCAGAGTGCTGCCGGTGAAGTTGATGCCATAGCTCTCATCATCGCCGAGTGACGGGAAGGCCGGTGCAAACTGATGTTCAATGGTCACGCCGTCGGGCCGCACCAGCGCCAGATATTCACCGCCATTGCTCAGCGCAAAGTTCGTATGCAGCGGCGCTGCGGGATTCGTGCGGTTCTTGCTCGACGCCCAGACCAGCAGGAACTCCTTCGCACCCAGCGTCACATCTGGGAAGCGCCACTTGGTTAAGTTGGACGCGCTGTCCGTGAGGCACCAGTCCAGCAGGCTCACACTGTCTGTGCCAGGGTTGTAAATCTCCACCCAGTCCGAGAAGGTGCCATCATCATCCGCAAGAGTGCTGACATTTTTCGCCATCAACTCCGAGATCGCCAGCCGTGGACGCGGATTGTAGAGAGTGATCAGGTTCAGGTCGCCCGATTCGCCGCTGCCATCCAGCACTCTCGGCGTGGCGCTCAGGAAGTGGCCAAAGGCGCGGCGATTCACCCCCTTCTGCAAGATGATGCCCGCAAACGTTGGGCGTGTGCCATCGGTGTGCGTGAAGCTGCCCGAGACACCACCGGTTGCCGTCACGATCTTCAGATCGAAGGTCGTATCCGTGGCGGGCACCTTGGTCACCAGATTGCTGATGCCCACGACCAACTCCTTCTGCACGGCAGACGTGAGTTTGCCCTGGGTCAGGCTAAGCCGAGCATTGGCACCTAACGGTGATGCCAGATCGGGCAGCACGCTGTCACCTGCAGGCACGCTAAACAGCGCGCCGACGAGCGGCAGCGTCACGCCCTCGGGCCACCCATGCGGGTAGTGCTGCCCACCGGTGAAGGGCTTGAACCACCAGAAAGCGGGGCTGCTCACGTCGGTGTCGATGGCTGAAGGATCAATCGTCGCCAACCCTCCCAGGGCACCGGCCTGATTCGCATACAGCGGTGCAAACAACGGCACAGTCAGAGTCTTGCTCAGCGGAGCAGTCGCCAGCACCAGTGTTCCATCTGCGAGGGTTACATTCAGCGTTGCCAGGCCTTGCTTGCTGACCTTCAGCGTGCCGAAGCCTGCGCCTTGTGGGAACTGCGTGGCCAGCAGACCATTCGTCTGCGCCTGCGTGGGCAGCGCAAGGTTGTAGGTCGCCACCGTTGCACTGGTCGCAGGTGTCTTGCCATCGAAGCCTGCACGATCCGCACTCAGCACTGACATCGGCAAGACCCCGCTGCGATCCTGCAATCCCACAGTGCCCGTGATACGCTGGCTGCCAGTAGGGTTCGTGTCCAGGTTCAGTGCCAGCATGTAGGCCAGCTTCCCCTCACGGTTCAGCGACAAGGTGCTTGAATAGCTGCTGCCAAAACGGGCGATGCCGCCATTGTCGAACCTGCCAGTGATGGGCAAGGCAAGACCATCCATCTTGATCGTGCCACTGAAGCTGCCGGTGGGAGTGACAGTGAGATTGATGAACCCGTTCGTGCTGTTGCTGGGCGTGGTCGCACCCGTGGCAGTGATCAGGCCGTTGAACTCGCCCGTGACGGCCGACACGAAAGGGTCATCGACAAAGCTCGCGTTGATCGTTAGACCCTCGACCATGGTGAAGCTCAGTTGCGTCGAGGCTGCTTGCGCAGCCGTCAACGTGAGCTGCGTTGAGGACCAGCCATTCCACACCTTGCCGGGCTTTGGCTTCGCGGTCAGCGTGTAAACCTTGCCCACCTGCAAGGACGACAGCGATTCATTTGGCGAAAGCGTCATCGTGCCGAAGGTATCCGAAGGCGTCACATTCAGCGTCAGCGCGCGCAGCCGAACGAGCGTGAAAGCAGATTGAAGCGTGCCTTCATTGCCACGGTAGTCGCGCGCTCGAAGTTGGAGCGTGTTCTTGCCCAGCACGAAACCGGTCAGCGCTCCTGGGCCAAGGATTTGTCCTGTGATGCTGCTTTCATCCAAAGCCTGCCCAACGGCCGTTTCACCGATCAAGCTCAGGGCTTGAAAAACGCCGTCATTCACCGAGACCTCGGCCGACCGCACCGTGCCTGGGAAATCCTTCGCAGTCACTGACATCGCCGCCAGGGTGCCAGGAGCAAAGTCAAACAAGGTCGAACCATTCTTCGGCTGAACCATTGTAAGCTTTGGCTTTGTCGCGTCGGGCTCGATGATGCGGACATGGACCTGCGTCCTCGCACCCAATGTGGCTCCGCCGTTGGGCGACATCATCGCCACTCCAAAGTCCTCATTACGCTCACCATTGCCACCACTGACCAGGCTCACGGTGACCGAGCCATTCACTTCGTTGTCAGCGAAGGAAACGACATGCCCGCTCAGCGCTCCGTAGTCTGCTGGTGCAGTGGCCGTCTCATTGCTGGTGAATACCTGCACCGACACCGGCCCCTGGCGTCCACCAGTGCGGATCATGGGAATCGTGATCGAGCCAGCCTCTTCATTCACCACATAATAGGAACTTGAAAAGCTGGCTGACAGCGCTGGCGGCGCAGCAAATTGAATCACCCCAGGCCCCGCACTCGCGATGCTGCTCGTCACACTATCGTAGTCGTTGGTGCCACTCACGGTGCCGCCGCCGCTAACCGTCGCCGTGTTGTCCACTGACGACGGCGCGTTCAAAGCGATGTCCACCGCGAGGGTGAGCGCCGGGTAGCTATCGCCCGCCGCGAGTGCGTCGCTGCGGGTCGCAATCACCGTGCCGCCCGTGCCCTGCACAATCGTCCAGCCATCGCCTGTGAAGCTGGTCGCGGTGAGTCCGGTCGGCAGGGTGTTAGAGACCGTCACCGTGCCAGACGTGCTGCCCGTGCCTGCATTGGAAACCGTGATCGTGTAGCCCGCGCCTGGCTCGCCCGCTTGGAAGGTGCCCGTCGCCACCAAGTCCATCGCCAAGTCAGCCGTGGTGATCACGGTGCTCGCTGCTGCGGGGTTCATATTGTTGCTCTCGCGGATTTCCGCGATGCTGTTGG
>CAXNNN010000387.1:0-4259 GCA_964203095.1 Verrucomicrobiaceae bacterium
CAAGCTTCCAGCTTGAATAGAATGCAAGCTCTCCCACCAGAACGGACGCATGAAATGATGGCTTGAAACGGAATGCTCTGCTATCCCTTTCTCACACACTTTGATTCCCCATGAGAGACGACACATCCCTTTCCAAAGACGCTCGCTTCGAGACCCGCGCTATCCACGTTGGCCAGGAGTGGCGCGAGGACACGGGCGCGGTCATTCCGCCGATTTATCTGACCTCGACCTTCGAGACCGGGAACCCTGGCGGCTTTGACTACACGCGCAGCGGCAGTCCGAACTTCCGCAACTTGCAGAACACGCTGGCCTCGCTGGAGGGCGCGCAGCATTGCACCGTCTTCGGCAGCGGCGTGGCGGCGATCACGGCGGTTGTGTCCACGTTGAAGAGTGGTGACCTGGTGCTGGCCGAGGAGAATGTCTATGGCTGCACCTACCGCTTGTTCGACAAGGTGTTCGAGAAGTTCGGCGTGAAGGTGAAGTATGTGAACTTGGCCAACGCGCAGAACTACCCGCTGATCAAGCAACTGAAACCGACGATGGTGTGGCTGGAATCGCCGACGAATCCACTGCTGAAGTGCATCGACATCGCCGCCATTTCCAAGCACGCGCGTGCAGCCGGTGCGACGGTGCTGGTGGACAACACCTTTGCCTCTGCCTTCCTTCAACGTCCCATCGAGCTGGGGGCGGACATCTCGCTGACGAGCACCACGAAGTATTCCAACGGCCACAGCGACGCGCTGGGCGGTGCGGTGTGTAGCAATGATCCAGCGTGGCAGGAGAAGATGATCTTCGCCCAGAAAGCACTCGGTTTGCAGCCCTCGCCCTTCGATGCGTGGCTGATCTCGCGCGGCATCAAGACGATGTCGCTGCGAATGGAGCGGCACAGTGCGAACGCGCTGGAGATCGCGGCCCGGCTGGAAAAGCTGAAGGGCATCAAGTGGGTGCGCTACCCGTTCCTGAAGTCGCACCCGCAGCACGCCATCGCCAAGAAGCAGATGAGCGGTGGCAGCGGCTTGATCGTGGCCGACCTCGGCTTGACCACGGCGAAGACGATGAACTTCCTGAAGCGGTTGCATCTGTTTACACAGGCAGAAAGCCTGGGTGGCATTGAGTCGCTGATCTGTCATCCTGCGACCATGACCCATGCCAGCGTGCCGAAGGCGGTGCGCGAGGGCGTGGGTATCACCGATGGCGTGGTGCGCTTCAGTGTGGGCATCGAGAACGTCGAGGACCTGTGGTCCGACATTGAACAAGCCCTGAAGATAGGCCGCTAAAAAATTGACATGGCGGAACTTGGTAAACTCAATCTCCTGCGCGTCGCGCGACAGGCTACTCCTGGCTTCTATTTGGAAGGCGGTGACCTGGGCGACATCCTGCTGCCGTTTAAGCTCGCGCCCTCGGGCATCGATGTCGGTAGCGAGGTGAACGTGTTCCTGCATCGCGATTCCGAAGACCGCCTCTTGGCCACCACCGAGCGGCCCAAGGCCATGGTGGGCGAGTTTGCCGCGCTCCGCGTGGTGAGTGTGACGCCAGGGCTCGGAGCCTTCCTGGATTGGGGCTTGGCCAAGGATTTGTTGCTCCCTTTCCGCGAGATGGATGTGCGCGTGCAGCAGGGCGATCGTGTGGTCGCCTATGTGTTTCTCGATGAGAAGTCGGACCGCATTCTAGCCACCACACGACTGCGGGACCATGTGAGCAAGGAAGTGCCGGCGTATGTCGTCGGTCATCCGGTGAACCTGCTCATCGCCCGTGAGACGCCTCTGGGCTTCATGGCCTTGATTGAGCATCAGCATTTGGGCCTGCTCTACCGCTCGCCTTTGTCGCAGCATGTGGAGCCGGGCGAAGAAGTGCAGGGCTACATCGCGGCGATTCGACCCGATGGGAAAATCGATCTCACGCTGGAGTCCTCGGGCTCGCATCGCGTTCTGACGCTGAGTGAGCAAATCCTGGAAGCGCTACAAGCTAGCGGTGGCCGATTGACGCTCGATGACGACAGCTCACCCGAAGAGATTCGGGCACGTTTTGCCGCCAGCAAGAAAGCCTTCAAGCAGGCGATTGGGGCGCTGTATCGGCAGCGGCAGATTCGGCTGACGAAGCCGGGGATTGAGCTGTTGAAGTAGCATCGGTGGCACGCTTCAACTCCGGCAACACATAGAGGTAAAGCTCCTCCAGCTTCGCCCGCGCCCACGGGGTCTTGCGCAGGAAAACAAGGCTCGACTTTACGCTGGGATCGAACTTGAAGCAGTTGATGTTGATCATCAGCGCCAGCTCCTCCCAACCGTAGTGGGCGTGCAGTTGCCTAACCATCATTTCGAGGGTGATGCCATGAAGGGGATTTCTTGGGCCAGCAGCGTGCATCGGGTATCCTTGACTGATGAGCCCCGCAGCGTCAAGGCGTCGCCCTTATCTTCGCATTGAGGATGCCTCGTCGCTTGACTGATCGTCACTGCATGGAACTCTAAGCTCTTTCTTATGCGCCACCTCTGCCTTCTGCTTGTCGCTATTTCCAGCATGGTCTCGCTAGCCCATGCTCAGACCGAAAAAATCCGTGTCATCACCCGCACCATTGAGCCCTTCTCCTTCGAGCAGGATGGCCGCCGCGTCGGGTACGCCATGGAGCTGTGGGATCAGGTATCGCGGGAGGCGGGCCTGGAGTATGAAGTCAAGGTCGCTGATACGGCGCAGGCCATGATCGACACGCTGAAGGCTAAAGGCGGAGATGTCGGCGTGGGCGCGCTCAGCGTCACGGCGACGCGTGAAGAGGTCATCGACTTCTCGCAGCCGTTCTATGAGGCCGGTCTGCAAGTGCTCGTCGCAGGAGCTGGCGGTGGCTTCATGAGCAGCCTGGGGCAGCTCATTGGTAACCTGTTCAATCTGCAACTCATCGGCATGTTCTTGCTGTTGCTCGCGGCCATGTTTGGCATCTCGCATCTGGTCTGGATGTATGAGCACAAGATCAATGGCGACATGTGGCCGGAAGATTACAAGAAGGGCATGTGGGAGTCCTTTTGGTGGACGATCAGCACGCTGCTCGTAGGCGGTGCCGACAACAAAGGTCCCGTTGGTGTCGGCGGTCGTATCATCGCCATTGTGTGGATGCTGCTGAGCATCGTGCTCGTGTCTTTGCTTACTGCGTCCTTCACGACCACGCTGACGGTGAACTCGCTGAAAGGCGACATCAACGGCCCGGGTGATCTGCCTGGTCGCAACGTCGCCAGCATCAAAGGTAGCACCTCGGAAACCTGGCTGATCAACAAAGGTGCGAAGGTCCAGACCTTCACCAACGTCGCCGAGTGCATCACAGCTCTGAAGTCAGGTAAGGTTGCCGCCGTCGTCTATGACGCCCCCATGCTGCAATACGCCGTCTCCCAGTCAGGTGATGACAAGCTGCAAATGGTTGGGCCGATCTTCGACCGTCAGAACTACGCCTTCGCCCTGCAACAAGACAGCCCCTTGCGCGAGCGCATCAACCGCGCCCTGCTCAGCCTGACCGAACGCGGCGTGGGCAATGAGCTGCGGAAAAAGTGGTTTGGGGCCGAGTAAGTCTCACCGAATCTTCTGATCGGGCAGCTCGCTCTTGATGCCTTCATCCAACGGCATCTTGTCGTTGGAATCATTGAGGCCGATGGCGGCGAGCTGCTTGACCAGTTCGGCTTTCAGCTCCTCGACTTTCGACGCCTGCTTGGGATCATTGATGAGGTTCTTGGTTTCACCAGGGTCGTTCTTCAGGTCGTAAAGCTCGGCCAGGTGCTTGTCGGGTGAGCCGTCCCCGTGGGGATAGCGGATGTATTTCCAGCTATCGGAGCGCAGGGCGCGGACGTTGGGCGTGTAGGGGAACTGCTTTTCGTAGTTGTAGTGATAGACCCAACTGGTGCGCCAGTCGGAATCGCCGCCTTGGATGAGCTTGACCCAGCTCTTGCCGTCGACGTTGCTCAACGCGGGTGCGCCGCAGAGTTCGAGCAGGCTGGGAGCCATGTCGACCGTGAGCACTTGCTGCGGCACGGCCTTGGCTTGCTTGGTCAGGCCGGGGTAGCGAACGATGATGGGAATGCGCAGGCTGGCCTCGTGCGCAGTGCGTTTGTCTACCATGCCGTGCTCGCCTTCCAGCAAGCCGTTATCGCCCATGAAGACGATGATGGTGTTGTCGAGTTGCTTGGTCTCCTCCAGCCAGCTGCGCAGGCGGGCCACGCTGTCATCGACGCTGAGGATGGTGCCCCAGTAGCCGTGCACCATGCTTTCGAAGTCTTTCACGGCCT
>CAXNNN010000388.1:0-4253 GCA_964203095.1 Verrucomicrobiaceae bacterium
AGAGGAGGTTTAACGTTGTTAACTAAACATTTAGCTTAAAATAATCACAAAATGCTACGTCACCCCAACTGCAACTTCGCCAGCGTCCCATACAAGCCCCCATCCTTGCTGATGAGTTCATCGTGCGTGCCGCGCTCGAGGATGACGCCGCCGCTCAAAACCAGGATTTGATCAGCGCGGCGGACGGTGCTTAGGCGATGGGCGATGATGATGCTGGTGCGGTTCTCCATCAGCTTGTCGAGGGCGTCTTGGACAAGGCGTTCGCTTTCGGCGTCGAGGCTGCTGGTGGCTTCGTCGAGGATTAGGATGGCGGGGTCGGCGAGGATGGCTCTCGCAATCGCGATGCGCTGGCGCTGGCCACCGGACAACTGGGTGCCGCGCTCGCCGACGAGGGTGTCGTAGCCTTCGGGTAGGGTGTCGATGAACTGCGCGGCATTGGCTTGCTGCGCGGCACTGCGGATTTCGTCATCGGTCGCACCGGGTTTGCCATAGGCGATGTTTTCCCGGATGCTACCGCCGAAGAGCAGCACCTCCTGCGGCACGAGTGCGAGGTTCCGGCGCAGGCTGTGCAGTTGCATGTCGGCAATCGGTTGGCCATCGAAGAGGATGGTGCCCTCGCTCGGATCATAGAAGCGGAACAGCAAGGACACGACCGTGCTCTTGCCCGAGCCACTGGGGCCGACGAGCGCGATACGATGGCCTGCGCGGGCTTTGAAATCAAAGTCGTGCAGCACCGTGACATCGGAGCGCGACGGATAGGCGAAGCGCACATGCTGCATTTCGATGTCGCCACGCAGACGGCCCACAGGTGTGCCTTCGGTCTCTTCCTCAATGTCCGTGGTCAGGATCTCGCGCACGCGATCCGTGGCCCCGAGCGCGCGCTGGAAGCTGGCGATCAAGTCGGGGAACACCGCGAAGGATGCACCGACCACGCCACTGAACATGCCGAACTGAATGAGCTGGTCCTTGCTGATCTCACCATGGGTTAGCATCCGCGCTGCGAACCAGGCGACCAATGTGAGCACGATGCTGAAGGCAAGGATGATGAAGGCGACGAACATCGCGCGCGGTAGCGAGGCACGCACCGCCGTGTTCAGGTAGTGCGAAACGCCGTTCTTGTAGCGGGCGATTTCGAACAGCTCATTGGCGAAGGCTTTGACGCTGGTGATGGCGGTCAGGCTCTCATTCACAATGACCTGCGACTTGGCCAATTCATCCTGTGTGGCACGCGACAGCTTGCGAATGCGCGAGCCGAAGATGGCGATCAGCACGATCACCACGGGAATGCACGCCAGCATGAAGAGCGCGAGCTTGAAGCTCATCTTCAGCACGATGACGAGCGCGATGCAGAGCATGACGCTGTGACGAATGAGCTGCGGAAGGGTCACCACCAAGGTCTCGCGGATGGTCTCCACATCGTTCGACAAGCGCGAGCCGAGTTCGCCAATGCGATGCTCATTCAGCGTGGTCATCGGCAGACGGATGATGCGGCTGAAGGTATCCAGGCGCAGCGAAGACAGGGCGCGCTCCGAGGCCTTGGCAAAGAGCCAGATGCGGAAGAATGCGACTACGGCCTGCACCGCCACGACCGCCATGCAGAGCTTCACACTGTGCGTGGCATACTCCATCAAATTGCCATCCGGCTGCGCGCTCAGGATGTGGCTGGCCAGATCGCCGAGCAGGTAGAAGAACAAAGCCGACATGGCCCCTGTGCAAGCCAGCGCGATCATCGCGGGGATGAACACGACCTTGTGCGGACGCAGGTAGTTCAAGAAGAAACGCGCCGCCTTCCAGGCGTCCGCATCCCACAGTTTGCGCCCGGAGCGCTCCTCAGTGCCTTTGGTCATGATCGGTTTTCTCACCAGATGACAACGCTCCAGCGTTTCGTGGGTTTGTCTGTCAATTCTAGCACCGTGAGGCCTTCGGCATCGTCACGGACTCGTCCATTTTGGGTCAGCATAAAGGTGCGCTCGGCGGGGAAGCTGCCTTGCTTTTGATCATCGTGCGGTCCTTGCCAGAGCAACAGACGCGCATTGATTCCGAGCTGGCTATTGCCATTGCCCAGCGCCCATTCATGCAGATACAAATAGCTGCGCGGCAGCGTGATCGAGAGGCGGCGCGCGCCCTGCGGACTGCTGGTCAAGCGCGCCCGCACACCCGCAGAATCAAACCCCATGCCATAGCCCGTGCCGAAGGCCCAGGGAGCGATCGGACCCACGGCACCGGCACCATCTCCCACCGATGTCTGCACCTGAATGACCTCCGTGTTGCCCGACATGAGGCGCTTGCCATACGACCGTGCATCCAGGCTCACTTGCGCCACCAGTGCCGTGCCCGCAGCGTCAGCCTCCAGGTCCAGCTTCTTCAAGTCAAAGGTCAAAAAGAGTGAGGTCGCATCCGCATCCACCCGCAGGTTCACCGCACCCTTGCTGGGCTTGAGCGCTGTCAGGGACAGGTCTTTTTCCAGGCCGATGTTCTGGGCCGCAGAGATCGCTCGCTCCCAGCGCAGCGACAAGCCATCGACCACGACATTCAAAGTGAGTGCGCCCTCCACCGAGCGTGGGCCTGGGCTCGGCGGCAGATCAAAGGCTAGAGCCAAGGTCGAACTCGCGCCCTTGGCGAGGTCCAGCTTGCCGCTCTTCTTTTGACCGTTCCACTCGGCTTCCCAAGCCGCGCCCTTGATGTCCTTGCCCAAAGTATTCAGCACCACGTTGTCCAGGGTGAAGGTGCTCGTTTGGTTCGTCAGCGTGTCCAGCTTCCACATCACGGCCAGCGGATGTATCGCGGCGGGCAGTTCATCCACACGCACGAAGCCAGCCCCGGCAATCAGCAGCGGCAGGCGCAGCAGCGGCTCATGCCCCGGGAAAGCCGGGTGGCGCGCTACGCTCTGGGCTTCATCCCGCTGGTAGGTGATGGTCATGCGCTGGGACTCGCCCGGCTTCAGTTCCACCTGGGCCTCTGCGTCCTTCGGCAGCCAGCGCGGCAACTTGAGCGGGAGCAGGGTGAACTTGGCCACTTCCTTGGTGGTGTTTGCAATGTCATAGGTTGCCGTGAACTGGTCTGCCGCCGAGAAGGCCGCGCCCACCGCCGTCAGCCTCCAGGGGCTCGCCTTGGCTTCCTCGGTCAGCGCCTTGAACACCAGCGCACCCATCTTGCGGTGTAGCGATGCCTGTGGATGCAAAAAGTCCTGCACGCCGGGCCAAGCGAAGAAGCGCCGATACTGATGCGCGACCTCGCCAAAGATTTGCTCTGGCGTGACCACGTCCGCCTCCAGACGGATCAGTGACGACACATCCCCCAGGTCCGCAAAGGCGATGCCACTCTCCGCAGCCGCATCGCGCATCATGCCTGCAAAGGGCCGCGTCGCCGCCAAACTTGCCTCCTCCGGGTCCGCAACGGTCAGCGCCGGGCCGACCAGCAGAATGTCGGAGCCTTTCGCGCGCACATTGTCGATGACCTCGCGCAGCGACTTGGCGAACAGCATGGGATCAGCAGCCGCCTGCGACTCCACCAGACCGAAGCTCACAATGACCAAATCAGGCACCGACTCAAAGCCGAAGGTCGATAGCAAAGGTAGCGCCTTTTGAATGCCGCCACCCCGCGTTGCCAGCACGCGCAGCGTGATGTCTGGGCCCATGCGACCCACCGCGCGATCTGGCTTGCCGTGGTTGGGCAGGATCAGACGCACGCCACCGGGATAGAAGAACTCCTGCGCTAGCTCATCGACGAACCGCGCGGGCCAGGCCAGGAGTTGATTGCCCGCATCATCGCCATACCCGGTCATGTCGACCAAGGCATCGCCCACCGTCACCACATGCACGGGCTTACGCTCGCTCAGCTTCGCGTAGGTCTTGGGGATGAATTTCTTCAACCGCTCCACCACCACTGGCGGCGTCACGTAGATCGGCGGTGCCGGATCCACCGGCTTTTGCGCCAGGGCCTGCGGCAGCAGCAAGGCCCAGGCAAGGAAGCCGAGGCACGCTGAAGGAGAAGAAAAACTCATGGTCTCTACTCACGCGAAAACGAACTGCATTTCCAGCAGGGATTTGAGGGTAATGGCGGAACGTCTTGGTCATGGCTGGCAACGCAGCCGTCGCACAAACGCCTGTGTTGGAACCCAAGAGCCCGTCACCAAGCCCCCACAACTACCGCACCAGCTCCACCTTGCCCCGTGTAGTCCTTCACCCTGGGCGTGGTGGTCACAAAGAAGCCGGTGCACAGGCTGGTGCTGTGCTTGTGCAGGATCACGCCTT
>CAXNNN010000389.1:0-4251 GCA_964203095.1 Verrucomicrobiaceae bacterium
CAGGCGACTATCTGTCCTCTCGCATCAACATCGCCACGCCCAAGCATCGCATCAAACCACGCGGTGACCTGCTCAGCGCAGAGCCGTCAGCTCCCAACGCTGATCCGCATTGGCTAACGATCCACCACGCGACCGAGCATAATCTCCAAGATGTCACGGCGGCGTTTCCGCTTGGCTGCTTCACTTGTGTCACGGGAGCGTCCGGCAGTGGCAAATCGACCTTGATCGATGATATCTTGCGACGGGTTTTGTCGCGGCATTTCTATCATGCCAAAGATGAGCCAGGGAAGCATGAGCGCGTGACCGGGATGCTTGGCATCGACAAGGTGGTGGTCATTGACCAAGAGCCCATCGGCCGCAGTCCGCGCTCAAATCCGGCGACCTACACCGGAGCCTTCACGCCCATTCGTGATCTCTATGCCACGCTGCCGAGCGCGAAGGTGCGCGGCTACGACGCGGGTCGCTTCAGCTTCAATGTCAAAGGGGGGCGCTGCGAGAAGTGCGAGGGCGATGGTTTGATCAAGATCGACATGCACTTCCTAGCGGACGTGTATGTGACCTGCGAGCAATGCAAAGGCCAGCGCTACAATACGGAGACGTTGGAGATTGCCTTCAAAGGCAAGAACATCGCCGAGGTGTTGGACATGACCGTCAGTGAAGCCGCCCGCTTTTTCGAGAAGCAACCGCACATTGAGCCGAAGCTGCGCGCGATGGAGGACTGCGGTCTTGGTTATCTGAAGCTCGGCCAAAGCGGGGCCAGCATCTCCGGCGGGGAAGCCCAGCGCGTGAAGCTGGCGACTGAGCTCAGTAAGAAGGCGACAGGCAGGACTTTGTTCTTGCTCGACGAGCCGACCACAGGCCTGCACTTCGATGACATCGCGACCCTGATGAAGGTGCTCATGCGCCTGCGAGATGCGGGCAACTCCTTGATCGTGATCGAGCACAACCTGGACGTCATCAAGTGCGCTGATTGGGTCATCGATCTCGGTCCTGGCGGTGGCGTGAATGGCGGGCGCATCGTCGCTCAAGGCACGCCGGAGCAAGTCGTCCAGAGCGCGGAGAGTTCGACCGGCCGGTTCTTGAAGGCGGTGCTTTAGTTCAACTCCGGCTTCTCGGGCATCTGTGACATGAGTTCATACTTCGGCCCCATGTCGATGAGGATGTCCGACCACAGGTTCGCGGGGTCATCGTTATTCAGCACCACGGCATGTGGCGAGGTCACGATCCAAGAGTGGTGCTTCAGTTCTTTCTCGAGCTGGCCTTCCGACCAGCCGCTGTAGCCGACGAAGGCGCGCACGTCGTGACCTTGCTCTAGCTCCTCCAGCGCATCTTCCACCGCTAGGTGCGTCTTGCAGCGCAGGGTGTTGTGCTTTTTGCTCCATTCAAGCGAGGCAAAGGACAGCTTGTCCGTAGACACGGGGCCGCCGAGATAGACGGGCACCTCGGCGAGTTGAGTCATCTCGATGTTCGAAAGCAGGTCTGACACCTGTTTTTCCAGAGGGCGATTCAAGATATAGCCAAACGCGCCCTCAGTCTTCGTGTGCCCGACGAGGTAGAGAACCGTGCGGGAAAAATTGGGGTCTTTCAGTAGGGGGGCGGCGAGCAGCAGGGTTCCTTTGAGGTTGGAAGAGGTCATGGCGGCAAGGGAGATGCTTGATTGGACCTGAGGTGAATGGCTTTGCTCAATGGCCGCCGCAGGATGAGTCGTCAATGGTGGCGGTGGCCTTGAGTTGGTCGATGAAGGCATTGAACTTCGTATCGCGATGCTCCTCGATCATGCGAGTGCGCGCGGCGTCTTTGATGTCGTCAAAGGGTAGCGGCGCAGCGGGCTTGCGGTCGATGAGCTTGCAGATGTGAAAGCCAAGTTGTGTGGTGAAGACAGGGCTGATCTCGCCCAGCTGCATGGAGAAGGCGATGGTCTCGAATTCCTCCATGAATTCGCCGCGCTTGAACCAGCCCAGGTCGATCTGTTGCTGATCATTGCCGCGCTGCTCCTCGGCCAACTTGTCGAAGTCATAGCCGTCTTGCAGTTGCTGGCGCAGCTTGCGCATCTGCTCATAGACATCACGGCGACTGGTCGCGCCTTCCAGGCCTTTGGTAATGTGGCTGGCGCGGATGATCTCCTCGGACAGGAAGGCATCCGGGTGCGAATCGTAGTAGGCGCGCAGGTCAGCGTCCGAATACTCGGGCTCGGGCAGATAGACCTCGGCCAGCATTTTGTCCATGCGCACACCGTTGGCTACGTTTTGGCGCACTAGTTGCTCATCCTTGAAGGGCATCCCGATCTTCAAATAGAAATGCTCTTCGCCTCCCGCCTCCTCCACCAGCTTTTCGAACCGCGCGGTCACGTCCGCATCGGCGATGTCGGGGAAGCGGCTCAGTGCCTCCTGGTTCAGCAGCACGCGGGCGGTGATGTTGTCCTTGGCCGTGGTCATGAACTCCGGGTCCCGCTCGCAGCAGGCGACCTGCAGCGTCCGCTCGAAGTGGCCTTTGATTTGCCGGAATTCGGATTCAAGGATTTCGTCGTCGATGGCTTCGCCGTTAATGATCAGAGGCATGGCGCATGGTGGCGGCGAGGTTGGCGATTGCAACGCCCAAATGCCTGTGCCCAGCCCGCTGACATGCGGTTTGCAAGATGGCTTGCCTTGTCGCAGTTTTAGCGCCTTTCCTCCGCCATCATGCACCGACACCTCCCGACTTTCTTTGCTGCCACGCTGGCGGTCTTTTCGCTCACTGCGTGTGCGGGCACTCCTCCCATACCACGCGCGACGGCGGTGACCATGCAGCCCGAGCAGCAGCGTTACGTCGCGGCCGCGGCGCGCGCGCCGACGATCCGCGCGGCGAGCTATTTGTTGGTCGATGCGAACTCCGGCGTGCCCATCGTTGCTCACAATGCGGATGCCCTGCGCGCGGTGGCGAGCACGCAGAAGATCATCACGGCCATGGTGGTGCTGGACCAAGGTAACCTCGATAAGCGGGTCACCATTCAGTCCTCCGACACGCAGGTGGAGCCGACGAAGCTCGGCATCCGTGCTGGCGAAACCTACACACGGCGGCAGTTGCTTTATGCCGTGCTGATCAAGAGCGCCAACGATGTGGCCAAGGCCTTGGCCCGCGATGTGGGTGGCAGCCAGAGTAACTTCGCGGCGATGATGAATGCGAAGGCTCGCTCCTTCGGCATGAAGGATTCATACTTCGTCAACCCGCACGGGCTCACCGAGCGAGGTCAGCGCAGCACTGCGCGTGACATGGGCCGGGCCGCGTTGATGGCATATCGCAGCCCAGTCATTCGTGATGCCGTGAAGCAGAAGTATTACACCTTCGCCTTCGCCAACGGTCGTCGGGCGACCTTGGAAAACACCAACAAGCTCTTGAGCACCATGCCGGAGTGCAATGGCATGAAGACCGGCTACACGGATGCCGGCGGGCGTTGCCTCATCTCCTCTGCGGTCAGTGGCGGGCGGGCAGTGATCCTGATTCAGCTCGGCACCAAGACCAAATACATCTGGGACGACGGCTACACGCTCATGGCCTGGGGGCTGCGGGTGGCCGGGCGGGGTTAGCTGGGAGCGCCGCTGTCGCGTGCGGCTGCCTTTGATGATACTGGAGAAGGGGAAGCCGTCTGGAACGGCGGCCATCTCATTGGCTTTCTCAATGCGACTATCATGAATTTGCATTGTCAGGGCCGCACTTTTCCTGCCAGTCTGCGGCACACCGGTCCTCCTCACTTCACCCGGTTACGCTTATGATGGAACTGCTTGTCCTTGGTGCTCTTGTCATGTCGATCATGGCGCTGGTGAAAGCCAGCGATGCTCTGAAACGCGCGGAAGCTCTGGAGCAGCGACAGCGCGAACTCGCCCAGCATTCCTCGGTGGCACAGTGGCCCGCGCTTAGCACGGCTGCCAGCCTGGAGGATGTCGTTCCGCCACCATCACCGGTAGCTCTGCCGGGGCCAGAAATCAAACTGGAGCAAGCAGCCGCGCCTGTGGCTCCGCTGCCTGTGGGGGCGCACACGACACCGCCGCCGCTGCCCAAGCCAGCAGCGGTGCCACCTGTCCTCAAGCCGACGGCCCCAGCGCTGAACTTCGAGCAGTTCTTGGGGGCCAAGCTGTTCGCGTGGCTCGGCGGGTTGGCTTTGTTCCTGGGCGTCGTTTACTTCGTCAAGTATGCCTTCGAGCGGAACATGATCCCGCCAGCGGTGCGCTGTGGGCTCGGGTTTGCCACCGGGACGGCGCTGACACTGGTGGGGCT
>CAXNNN010000390.1:0-4246 GCA_964203095.1 Verrucomicrobiaceae bacterium
TGGTCTCCCTCTTGACCGACAGTGAACGTGCGGCCGGTGCCAAGATCGAAGCGGAAGCCAAGAAGCTGGACGCCGTGCGCTTGCAGAAGCAGGAGGAGTTCATCGCTGAAGTGCTAGACAAGGAACTCGCGAAAGCGCCGGAGAAGGAACGTGATGCATTGCGCGTGGCCTATCGCACCGAGGTGAAGAAGCGCACCGCCGATCAGACCAAGCTGCTGAAAGCCTGGCCGCGCGTGAACCAGTTGAGCGCTGGGTCGCTCTACCTTTACGATTCGACCTACAAGACCAAGCACGCGGACACGCTGAAAAAGATGACGGAGGAGGCGACGGCCGTGCGCGCCACCAAGCCCAAGGAGGAGTTCCTTCACGCCTTCGATGAATTGCCAATGAAGGCCGACTTGGTGCCTGCAACCTATGTCTTCCATCGTGGCGATATCGAGCAGCCAAAGCAGCTGGTGAACCCTGGTGATTTAACAGTGCTGGCCGGACAGCGCGCCATCGAGATCGAGCCCAAAGCCAAGACATTGCCCACCACCGGTCGCCGCATGGCGTTGGCACAATCGCTGACCGATGGGAAGCATCCACTGCTCGCCCGCGTGATGGTCAATCGCATCTGGATGCATCACTTCGGCAAGGGCCTGGTGGCCAGCGCTGGGGATTTCGGCAAGCTTGGGGAGAAGCCCTCGCACCCTGAGCTGTTGGATTGGCTTGCCTCCGAGTTCATGGCCAAAGGCTGGAGCATCAAGCACCTGCATCGCTTGATCATGTCCTCGCGGACGTATCAGCAGAGCTCGAAACGCACGGACGAGCGAGACCTCATCGACCCAGACAATCGCTTCCTCAGCCGCATGAGTGTGCAGCGGTTGGAAGCTGAGACGCTGCGGGATTCGTTGCTGGCCGTCTCCGGTCGTATCAATCCCAAGACCGGTGGCGTCCCTGTGCCCGTTACGTTCAATGAGGAAGGCGGCATCGTGCTTGGCAATGACACGCGCGACACGGCCGGTCGCCAGACGGGCAAGTTCCTGCCGCTCAATGGTGAAGAACACCGCCGCAGCATCTACGTGCAGGCGCGGCGCTCCATGCCGCTGGAGATGTTCGCCGCCTTCGACGCACCAGCGATGACGGAGGCCAATTGCTCCTCCCGTTCGATCACCACCGTCAGCCCCCAGAGCCTGCTGTTGATGAACAATGGCTACATGCGCGAGCATGCCCAGGACTTCGCCCAGCGCTTGATCAAGGAATGCGGCACAGATGTGGAGCTGCAAGTGCAGCGCGCATGGCGGCTCGCCTTCAGTCGCAACCCAAGCATGGCCGACGCCCAGGGCGCTATCGACTTCGTCAAAGAGCAGACCGAGCATTACCAAACCACGCCAGCGAAACTGGAGCGCGTCGCAGGGCCAGCGGACAAGGCGGACGCTCCGCCGGAATTGCTGGGCCTCGCCGCCCTGTGCCACGCCTTGATGAGCGCCAATGCGTTTCTCTACGTGGACTGAATCATGAATACGCGTCGTCACTTTCTTCGCAGCAGTTACGGCGTGGGGGTCGCCGCCGTGGTGGGGTCAGAGCTGCTCGGGCAGACCCTGCCAGAGGTCACCCCGCTCTACATCGAAGGCTACGCGGGCAAGGTCAGCGTGCAGCAGGGTGACGCGGTGCCGCTGCACGTGAACACCAGTGGGGCGAAGTTTGAGATCGAAGTGACGCGCCTCGGCGCGAAACGCGAGGTGGTGTGGAGCAAGGCCGACGTCAGCGGCCAGCGCCATGATGTGCCAGAGAATGCCTCGGCCTTCGGCTGCCAGTGGTCTGTGGCAGTCAGCGTTCCAGTGGGCAAGGATTGGCGCTCTGGCTACTACGAGGTGAGCCTGCGCACGACAGACGGCGGGGGCAAATGGCGGCAGCGTGGGCGACGCACCGCCGAGTCATCCGCCTTCTTCATCGTGCGGGCCGCGCAGCCGGGCAGCACCTCCCGCATTCTGCTGCAACTGGCGACCAACACTTACAACGCCTACAACAACTGGGGCGGCTTCAGCGTGTATGCCTACAACGGGCTGTCGAACATCCAGGGGCATCGCGTCAGCTTCCATCGGCCCGCTGCCTCGCAGTTCTCGCGCTGGGAGTTGCCCTTCGTGAAGTGGGCCGAGACGAATGGTTACACCCTGGAGTTCGCTGCGAACCAAGACCTGGAATTCCATCCCGACCTGCTGGCCAGCTACGCGCTGGTGCTCAGCGTGGGCCATGATGAATACTGGTCCGCTCCCATGCGCGACAGTCTGGAGGCCTTCATCAGCAAGGGCGGCAACGTCGCCTTCTTCAGCGGCAACACCTGCTGCTGGCAGACCCGCAGCGAGGATGAGGGGAACGCCTTCACCTGCTGGAAGCAGAACTTCCACACCGACCCGCAGTATCAGACGCGCGATTTCAAAACGCTCAGCACGCTCTGGAGCCATCATCTGGTGCAGCGGCCCGAGACCCAGCTCACCGGCGTCGGCTTCCTCTGGGGCGGCTATCGGAAAAGCCACGGCCAGTTCATGGACGAACCCGCCGAGTATGCCGTGCACCGCCCCGATCACTGGGTGTTCCAGGGCACCGGGTTGAAGCGCGATGCCACCTTCGGGGCCAAAGACACCATCGTCGGCTACGAGTGCGACGGCTGCGAGCTGGAGTGGCGGGAAGGCCTGCCCTTCCCCACGCATCGCGACGGCTCGCCAGACACCTTTGAAGTGCTCGCCACCTGCCCCACCCGCTGGCACCCCGACGACTGCGAATGGTATGAGCAGTGGGAGAAAGGCCGCGTCGGCCACGCCTGCCTGGGCGTCTACACCCGCAGCGGCACCGTCTTCACCACCGGCAGCACCGACTGGGCCCACGGCCTCGCCGGCGGCGACGAAACCGTGATCCGCATCACTCGCAACGTGCTGGACCGGCTGCGGAAGTGACTCCTTTCAGCGCTCTACCGCCGGCCCTTCGACCGGGCGCGCTTCCGTTGCTTCAGCTTCTTAAACGTGGATAAGTGGGCCTGATCGAGCCAAAAAAGGAACGCGGGTTTTCCGTGAAGCAAACGGTCAAAAACCAGGCGCGATGCCTTGATGCGCCAAGATCGGAAGCAGGGTTTTATTGTGACCCAACCGAAGGCGCACATTGATCCTTTGGACGAATTCAGAGCGTTGTCTGCGAATCGGTTCTGAGCCTTGAAAAACCAAGGAAATCGAACGCTCGTTCTGTTGTCAGATAGTTGCCACATAACCCGCCATTTGATGCCATTTCCTCCCATTATGCGCCAAACCGCATGAAGCTGGAAGTCTTATTCTATAGGGGTTCCAGCGTTTTTTGATGGCTCAGGGAACCCTCGTTATATCCATTTAACATCCGAATCGTGGCCTTCGATGCAGTGCTGATCAAGAAAGCCGTTCATCCCGGCAAGGGCGAAGCAGCCCAGCAGAACGTAGGCAGCGCAAGAAGGAGGGTGAAGAAGCGACGCATGGACAAGGACGTGAGGTAACGCTAGACGAGCGCTAAAGCTGATGACTTGCTTGTAAATCGCCATTATGATCCATCAGCGCGGCTCTCCCGCTATAGCCCAGATTTCGTCGGTTGATCGCCGCCGGGGAGGGGCTGGGGATTATCGATTTTCCAGACAGCGGGTTGGCCTTTTCGTTGCTGGGCGAGCCAGTTGAGCGCGGGCGCATAAACGATCTCGTGCGTGCCCTGGAAGATGGTGACTCGGGTGTTTCCAGAGGTGGCACGGAAGACGGGTGGCCAGTGGGTGTAGAGGGCGTCGGGTTCAGGCGCGGGCCAGCCTTTGGGCAAGGTCTGGCTGGTGTAGTAGTCGGTGATTGCCTGAGGGGCGAGTTTGTCTGTGGCGACGGCGTTAAAGGCGAGCAGGCTGTGGGTGTAGGGGACGCTGCCGGTGCGGCCATCGTGCAGGCCAGCGGCGATGTCGAGTGGGACGGCACTCGCCTTGGCCAGCCAAGTGAGCGGGGAGCGCTGGCGGGCATCGGCGCTGCGCTTCGGGCTGTCGGGTGGACCATCGAGGGCGGCTTCGATATTCTGCGCGTATTTGTCCGGCTTGCCAACCTTCACATGGTCGCGGTGCCATTGCGCGATGTCGGTGATGCCGCACCAGGCAGAGACTCCCGCCCAGATTTCTGGGTGTCGCCCCGCCATGAGCAGGGCCATGTGGCCACCGCCGCTGACGCCGACGAGGTAGATGCGCTGAGGGTCGATGCGCGCGCTGGTCTTGGCGTGGTTC
>CAXNNN010000391.1:0-4236 GCA_964203095.1 Verrucomicrobiaceae bacterium
CTCTCTCCAGAAGCCCGCGACAAGTTCAAGGACCTGATCAAGTCACGCCTCGCCAAGAACCCAGAGCTGACCAATGAGCAAACCTCCAGCTACGCGCAGAAGGTTTTTGCCAAGCTCAAGTCGACTGATCAGCCTTCCGCTGCGTCAGCTCGCGCAAAGTCCGCCAAGCCAGCAAGGAAGAAGCAAGGCGTGTGATCGACGGCCAGGGTTCACTGCCTCGCTTTCCAGTTGTCAGAGGCCCCCTTCTGCCGTGATCGTTGGGTCATGTCTCACTCAGAGAATGTTCAACTCGCGGCATGCTTCGGTATCCTCATGCTCACTGCGGGGGCGATTGGTTTGATCACTGGCACCACGCTGGGACGCAGTGGCTTCATTCGTCTGGAAGAGAAGCCGCGCGAGTTCTACACCCCATGCATCTGCCACCTGATCGTCGGGGCGTTCTGCTTTGGTGGTCAGTTCTTCGTTGTGACGTGACCGACTTTCAGCGTCGAAAGGGTTATACCGCCTTTTCGCGCAGCCACTTCACGCTGCGCTCCAGCTCGCCCTTTTGATAAACGATCTCCTCGTCTTTGTTCGGAGCCTTGTAGGGCTCGATCTTCTTGCCGCGTTTCATCATGGCTAGCCAGCCAGCGAACGAGGCGGCAGGGGCCTTGCTGTAGGGTGCCCAGAACCCATCCTTCAAGAACGGGAAGGGCTTGGCGAAGCCACTGATCGTTTCCACGTTCAGCGGCGCGCCCGGTGCTAGCTCCCCATAGCGCTTGGCATACGCGGCGAAATCGACACTACCCTCGCCCACGGCGGTCCATTGCACCATCGCGCCTTCCTCGGTCTCCCAGATCATGCTGTCGCGAAGGCTGGAGCAGATGACCAGAGAGCCCAGCGTCTCCAGGCAATGCATCGGATCCTCCAGCGCCCACACGGCGTTGCCGGGGTCGATGTTGGCCCCGACGTGCCCCTTGCCTGCGGTCTCGATCAGCATTTTTAGCTCCTGGCTCTGCATATCGCCTGCGTGGTTCTCGATGGCAATCTTCACGCCTTCGGCTTCGCAGCGGCCTTTCACGGCCTGCAGCGCCTTGATACACTCCTCGATGTGCTTGTCGATGCCGCCATCGGTCGTGCGATCCTTGGCATTCCCCAACACACAGCGCGCCACGGGGGAGCCCAGCGTCTTGGCCACGCGGATCAGGCCTTCCAGGTAGGCCACGGGGTCGCCTTGATCGGGCTTGTAGGTGTTGCTGGTTTTGCAGATGCTCATGCCGCCGCTGTAGAGCTTGAGCCCAGCGGCATCCGCCTGCGCTTTCAGCGTCTTCAGGTAGGCCTCGTCCTGCGACTCCAGCGGTCCCAGCTCGCTGATGAACAGCACATCGACCTTGATGGAGGCGGCGTAGTCGATCAGCGCCGGGGCTTTCATGCCAGCGGCACGCACGGCGAAGTGATCCATGCCAATCATGAGCTTTCGATCAGTCGCGGCGCGCACGCTGCTCAGGGTGGATACGGCGGCAGCCGTGGCGGTGGTGGAGAGGAAGGAGCGGCGGTTCATGAAGGTAACGGGAAACGTGGTGAACGTCCCCCATCTTCAATACCGAGGGACACTTGCGTCAATCATTTCTGACCACAAGTCGATGCCACCCCGCATGCTTTGCGTCTTGGCGTAGCCCTGCTGGCGCAGCCAAAGGGTGGCCCGCATCGACCGCACCCCGTGGTGGCAATACACCACCACATGCGCATCCTTGTCAGGCAGTTGCAGCGTCGCCTTCTCCGCAAAGCTGCTCAATGCCACCAAGCGCGCGCCTTCGATGCGGCAAATGAGCCACTCATCATCTTCGCGACAGTCGATCAGCACGTGGGGCTGCTTCGCCTCGCGCAGGGCTTGAAGCTCCTCGACACTGATCTCGGTGGCCACGGCACTCACGATCAATGCTGCACGCGCACCGGGGTGCCTGAATTGACGTTATTGAAGAAGATCTCCGCCATCCGGGTCGGCATCCGCACGCAACCGTGCGAGGCCGGGTAGCCTGCCATGAAGCCCTCATGCATACCAGCGCCACCATTGAAGCGCATGAAATGAGTCATCTTCGAGCCTTCGAACCGTGTGCCGGGAGGGGCCTTGTCCTTCTGCACGGCCACATTGGCCACCACTACGTTGCCCGCCGCATCCACGAAGTCGCCATACAAGTTGGACTTATGGAACTGGTTTTTCTGCGTGATCTTGAAGTTGCCCGTCTCAGTGGGGTGGTTCTCATCGCCCGAGCAGATCATCGACACCCCAGCCAGGGTGCCGCCTTTGTAGAAGAAGGCCTTCTGATCGCTGAGGTCGAGCACCACGCTGGGCGCGCCGCTCAGATTGTCCCCATCCCAGTAGGACACCGTGTCCACCGCGTTGTTGTTGGTTTGCGGCACTTGCGTGGGGGCGAAGGCGTCCAGGTATTGGGTCTGCCCGGCCATGCCGCCAGTGCCAGCGCAGGAGGTGAAGCTCAGAACCATGGCCACAGCGCAGCCGCAGTAGAAAAGACGAGTCAGGGATCGCATCGGAAACGTGGGGGTTGGCCGCATCCTGCGGCGTGCATTCTATGAGATACGCACGGCGAAATGTCCACCGATTGTTGCCCTCAGCCATAACGTGAACTCTCAATGAGAACACCCATTCAAATCAGGCCCAAGATTTCGTGCGATTCGTCACTCTATTGAGAACCAAGAGGCCCTCAGTTGAAGAAGCTCTGGAAAATACACCCGACAGGACTCGAACCTGTAACCTTCTGATCCGTAGTCAGACGCTCTAATCCATTGAGCTACGGGTGCTTTTCTTGTCCACGCTGCGCGGAACAGGACGGAGAGACTAGACGATGAAGTTCTTTTGTCAAACAGTGCGCTCGATTTTCTCGTTTGCCTCCGTTCTGACGATCTCCATCATCACTTCTATGCACCGCTTGCTCGCTTCTGCCTTCTCCATCTTCGCCCTTGTTTCCTTCGCTACCGATGCACCGGCACCGAAGGGAGATTCGTTTGTCCTGTTCGATGGCCAATCTTTGGACGATTGGGAGAGTGTGGACACAGGTGGCAGCGGTGAAGTGACGCTGGAAGAGGGCGAGATGATCATTCATCAAGGCGAGAGTATCACGGGCACCGTTTACAAAAAGGCGGCGAAGCTGCCGCTGCAGAACTATGAGATCACCCTGGAGACGATGCGCGTGAGCGGTGTCGATTTCTTTTGTGGGCTGACTTTCCCAGTGGGTGATTTGAAGACCTGCCTGACTCTGGTGATGGGTGGCTGGGGCGGGGCGGTGACGGGTATCAGCAGCATCGACAACTTGGATGCCAGCGAGAACAACACGTCGAGCTACCAGCGCTTCAAAGATGAGACTTGGTACAAAGTGCGGCTGCGGGTGACGCCGAAGGAGATCAAGGTCTGGCTGGATGAGAAGGAGATCATCAACACTGACATTCAAGGCAAAAAGTTAGGGGTGCGTCCCGGCCCGATTGAGAGCTATTTGCCGCTGTCGTTCACGACCTATCAAACGACGGCCGCGATCAAGAATGTGAAGCTCACCAAGATCACGGAGACCAAGTAATGGCTTCCATTGCGGACAATTTGCATCGCATTCAGGAGCGAGTGGTGGCGGCCTGCGGGCGCAGTGGGCGCAAGCCCTCGGACGTGGAATTGCTCGCGGTTTCCAAGACCTTTCCAGTTGAGGTGATCCAAGAGGCTGTGGATGCAGGCCAGACTTTGTTCGGTGAGAACAAGGTGCAGGAACTGCTGGCCAAACAACCCGCGCTGCCGTCGAAACTTCGTTGGCACATCATTGGGCATCTCCAGTCAAATAAGGTGCGCAAGTGCCTGCCGCTGGTGCAGGCGATCCACAGTGTGGAGTCGCTTGATTTGGCGAAGGACATCAACCGCATCGGTGGCGAACTGGGCTTGTTTCCGAAGGTCTATCTGGAGGTCAATGTGGCGGCGGAAAGCACGAAGCATGGATTCAAGCCTGAAGCTTTGAAGCAGCAACTGGAGGCGCTCTACCAGATGGAGCGATTGGAGATTCAAGGGCTGATGTGCATTCCTCCCTTCGAGGCGAACGTGGAGCAGTGCCGCCGCTACTTCATCTTCCTGCGCGAGCTGAGGGATGAACTGGAAAAGCTCGGTGGAGCCCCCTTGCCGAAACTCAGCATGGGTATGAGCCACGACTTTGAAGTCGCTATCGAAGAAGGCTCCACGATTGTCCGCGTGGGCAGCGCGATCTT
>CAXNNN010000392.1:0-4231 GCA_964203095.1 Verrucomicrobiaceae bacterium
GAAGAAAGAGTCCGCCAAAGCGACGAACTAAAACGTCGTTTCGAACCTGAGTGCGCCCTTGGACTCCGCCACGGGTGGCACGTGCATGTAAGCCGACGGGCTGGTCGGCTTAGCTTTCATGTGGGGGTTACCCAAGACAGCCCCCAGGGTGCCAACCGGGCGCACAGGGGCGCATTGGGTGAGCGTAAGGAGCAGTGCGAGCGGCAGAATGGGGCTAAAGAAGGACAGATTGGTCAGCATAGGCTTTACGGTTGCTGCCAGGACTGGTAGACCGTAGCTTTGCAACTGCCGTCACTTACGCCGCCCTCGCCATGAATGCTACCGTTTGCTGTCTCGTTCTGACCTTTCTTGCTACCGCCTTCTCTATGTCCGCTGATCGCTCTGTTCTCGACGCCCCCTGGGGCACTACCAAAGACGGCACCGCCGTCGAACTCTGGACCCTGAAAAACAAGACGGGCATGGAGGTCGCGATCACGACCTATGGCGGCATCGTCGTCTCGCTCACAGCTCCTGACCGCGCGGGTAAGTTTGCCGATGTCGTGCTGGGCAAAGACACGCTGGCCGAGTACGATGCCGGGCATCCCTTCTTCGGCTGCATCACCGGTCGTTATGCGAACCGCATCGCAGGGTCCAAGTTCACGTTGGACGGCGTGGAGCATACCCTCACGAAGAATGGCAACGGCGCGCACACCCTGCACGGGGGGAAGATCGGCTTCGACAAGAAGGTCTGGTCCGCCGAACCCATCGAGAAGGCAGATGCCGTGGGCGTGGCCTTGTATTACGTCAGCGCGGACGGCGAGGAGGGTTACCCCGGCGAACTCGCCTGCGTGGTGACTTACCTGCTCAATGACGCCAACGAGTTCAGCATCGACTACGCAGCCACCACGTCGAAGCCAACGGTCGTGAACCTGACGAACCACAGCTACTTCAATCTAGCAGGCGAGGGGAGCGGCACCGTGCTCGATCATGAACTGACGATCCACGCTGATCAATACACCGCCACCGATGACGATCTGATCCCCACGGGTGAGCTTGCCAGCGTGAAGGACACGCCCTTGGATTTCACGACGGCACACAAGATCGGCGAGCGCATTGAAGCTGACTTCAAGCCGTTGAAACAAGGCATCGGCTACGACCACAACTATGTCATCAACGGCAGCGGCTTGAGGAAGACCGCCCGCGTGCGCGACCCGAAGAGTGGCCGCATCATGGACGTGCTGACCACCGAGGTCGGCGTGCAGCTCTACACGGCCAATCACCTGAAGAACGTGAAAGGCAAGAACGGCCACATCTACCAATCGCGCGATGCGCTGTGCCTGGAAACCCAGCGTTTCCCTGACAGCCCAAACATCTCCGCCTTCCCCTCTGCCGTTCTTCGCCCCGGTGAAACCTATCATCACCAAACCCTCTTCCGCTTCAGCGCCGAATAACATGGCCGACAAAGCAAAATCGCAGCCGGTGCCCATTCCACCGGTCAAACCGCTGCCCACAGCCTTCGTGCAGGAGCAGGACTTCGCCGCCCGTCAGTATCGTGGTCGGCGCGAGAATCAAGAGGACTACTATGCCTTTGCAGATGGCACGGCCCCTGAAGAGGAACCGCTGAGCTGCCTCCTGCTCGTCATTGGCGACGGCCTCGGTGCCCATGCCGGCGGCAGTGTGGCCAGCTACCTAGCCGTAGGCTCGTTTATCAAGACTTATCACGATAACGACCTGCCACCCGGCTGGCGTTTGCGAGTGGCGCTCGAGGCCGCGAATGAGACCCTGGGCATCGTCTCCTCCCGGCTACCCGCCGTGCACAATTCCATGGGCACCACCTTGGTCGCCCTGCTGGCGACGCCGACCACGCTGCAATGGATCAGCGTGGGCGACTCTCCGCTCTTCCTCTTCCGGGAAGGCAAGCTGCGCCGCATCAACGCTGACCACTCACTGGCTCCACTGCTGGAAGAGCGCGTGGCCCGTGGCGACCTGACGGCGGAAGAAGCCGCCCATCATCCCGACCGCCACACCTTGCAGTCGGCCCTGCTCGGCTACCCACTCACCATGGTGGATGCGATGACGGACCCGTTTGCGCTGCAGAAAGGCGACATCGTGGTCGGAGCCTCCGATGGTCTGCTGACACTAAACGAAAAGCAACTGGAAGACCTGCTCAGCTTTGGCCGCCACACCACCGCTGACAAGATCGCCGACGCCTTGATCTTCGCCATCCGTCGCATCAATCACGACCGCCAGGACAACATCACGGTGGGAGTGATCAAGATCGCGTAAGCCTACGCATCCTTCATTACCTTGCCACCGAGCGACAGGTGGCTGGCCTTGCCCTTGTTTTCAGCTTTGTCAAAGAATGAAGACTGAAACCCACTCCGTTGGTTAGGCGAACGTCAGTCGTGAGCCGCGCGCGGCAGCGCGTTGGCTCCTCGATCTTGTTGGCTGTTGTCCCACAATTCATGCCATGCCTCTGCGTCATGGCCAATTTTCATTAGCGCCGACACGGGGTTGTAAGGGATGTTGTATCCGCCTTTAAGTTCTCTCCACCGTGGATCATCTAGATTCATGATTCATCCTCCATCCTCCATCCTCCATCCTCCATCCTCCATCCTCCATCCTCCATCCTCCGTCCTCCATCCTCCGTCCTCCGTCCTCCGTCCAACTTGAACGTCGAACTGAACCGTAGAGGTTCGGCGAGTAGCCTTCCCGTCTTTGTTGAACAAAGCCGCTGTGCGGCGAGGTCGTTTGAGAGCGTGTTGAGCTGAAGGATGCGTGAGCATTTTCGGGGGCTTTGTAGGCACCGTGTTAGCAGCTTGAGGGTCTATGTTCAATCCTCATCTCGCTCGTCGTCGGTTGCGTGCAGCCCAGCATTCGGCCCAACCCTCCGCTTCCTCTTCCACTGCGTTTTCCCCGGATTCTGCAACGGCTCCACCGCCGGGGAAGGCTCCCTCCCGCGCTTCTGCGGCGGCTCCGCTGCGCAGTGGCAAGCTGTATCCTGACCCGCTGCATTACTCTCATGCGTGGCCTTCGATGGCGCAGTTCGCTCGTGTGCTCGCGTTGCGCTATGATTCGGTGCGCACGCGGCACAGTTACTACCGGCACTTGCGGCTGCTCAGCGAGCACTTCGCAAGTGATCCCGTGCTTGTCACCGAGGAGCAGTTGCGCGATTACTTGCTGCATGTGAAGACGGTGCGTCAGGCGCTGGCGACGGCGCAGGTGTTCTTCTGCCAGCAGCTGGGGCTGGCGCGTTGGCGGCTCTTTGATCAGGTCAAGGCGAAGGATCACGACACGCTGCCGCCGGTGCTCACGCGCCAGCAGGTGCGGGCGCTCTTGCAGCACATCCGCCTGCGGCGCTACCGCACGCCGTTGAAGCTCATCTACTGCTGCGGGCTGCGCCTTTCGGAGTGTCTGAACCTGACCATCCATGATGTCATCGGCAGCGAGCACAAGCTGCGCATCCGTGCCGGCAGCCGAGGCCCCTGGCGCGGGGCCGAGACAGACTGCGACGAAGGAGCAGCCCTGGAGCGTAGCGGAAGGGTGCCTGAGCCGTAGGGCGGCTCAGGCATCAAAGGCAACAAGGACCGCACCATCAAAGTGCCCGTGCTGCCAGCAACCCATGCCACTGATCGCGCGCATCCTGCCCGCATGGAAGCGCGGTGCCCTGTGGCAGCCCGTGGCGCAAAGCCGCGCACCGCCTGGCGAAAAAGGAGGGCCACAAGCAGCATGACATCCAAGCCACGCCTCAGCACCGCCACGAGCGCTGAAGAAAGTCCACGCCCACGAAACCACGCAGAGCCAAAAAAGAGCCCACCTAGTGCGGATCACAACGACAACGCAGTCACCACGAGCGCGTCACACGACCATCAAGCCGCGTGGCCGCACACAAAACCACCGCGCAAGAGCGCAACGCACAGCCCCCGAGCAACACAAAGCGCATAAGAGCGCATAAGAGCGCATAAGAGCGCAAGCGTGTTAAAGCCGGGCTTGTTCAACCCCAGGGGCATTGGCTGGCTCGTTCCTCGCAGCCATGCACCCTTTAATGTTATTCATTGCACGGATGAGCGCGAACCTGCTGAGGCATTACGATCTCAAATTGCAGATCGTGGAATGCAAACGTGAAATTGAGGCTCTGGGCGGGCAATGGGAGGATATGTCAGACGAGTTTCTTGATGCGGCACCTAGTGAGTGGTTTCACTTCGTTTATAGTATCGACACGACTAAGCCGACCATTAATGGGCTGCACGCT
>CAXNNN010000393.1:0-4219 GCA_964203095.1 Verrucomicrobiaceae bacterium
CTTCGTTCTCTGCTTGCTGTTCTGTCTGTTTTGATGCTCTGTTTTTCATGTCGGATGGTTGGTTGTGTTCTCTTTCAAGACCGCTCCAACCTGTCGTTGGAGCGCCAACCATCCGCACTTATGTTTTAACGATCACACGGACACTTCCGTCGCCAAGTCCCGCCAACAAATACGTGCTTACTTGGCCACGACCAAAGATCGCCACCGCCGCTTTGAAGGCCTTCAAGTAATAGGACACAGGCACCTGGGCCTCGCCCGGCATGATGCCGGCACGCACTTCTTCATCCCAGGCTTCCAGATGCATGCCGAGCGAATCGACACCCGTTTCATGCAAGTGGTTGAACCAGATGAAATCGGCAGGTGGTTCGCACTGCGCTTGTATGGCAAGGCCAGTGCGCAGCTTGATGGTGCCGGCGGCATCGCACAAGATCGAGGTACCGCGATCCTCCGTCGGTGGTGTGCCAGTAGTGAGCACGACTTGCTCAATACCATCATCGTGCTTGGCGACCCAAGTGACTGAGGCGAGCTGTTCCGGTGTCTTGCGAGCGATGGTGCGGTCGCCTTTCAAGGATTCGCCGATGGCACAGAACTGGCATTTGGTATCGGCATTGCCGTAGCGCACGCAGGTCTGTAGCACGGTGGTGGCCAGGACATCGTGCGAGTGCAGTTGGGCGAGCTTCCAATACGGAATGTCATCCGCCGTGTGCATCGAGTAAAAGTACGGCTGTGGCGGGAAGATATTTGCGTGCGGTCGGCAGTGGCCTGCGCCTTGGTTCTTCATTCAGCACCAGCGATACCAGCCACTGTGTCAAGGCGGCGCTGAAGTGGATTCATTCGTGTCCATCGTTGCATAACCGGCTCCATCCCCGGTCATTGTTCTGCGCAAGAAACGGCCAGCATTCGATCAGGACAGGCCGTGCCGGCTGGCGACAGTGCTTGAAGCCATGACTCCTCTTCCACCACCCAGTGCCGCCGTCTTGACCTGCCTGCGGGATGCCGCCGCACCGTCGCTGGAGGCTTTCTTTGCGCCGCGTAGCGTGGCATTGATTGGGGCTACAGATCGGGAGGGCAGTGTGGGGTGCGCAGTGCTGATGAATTTGCAATCTTTCTCAGGTAACCTTTTCCCGGTGAATCCGAAGCGCGCTTCCGTGTTGGGCCTGCGGGCCTATTCGATGCTCTCAGAGATCGAAGGTAGCATCGACCTCGTGATCATCGTCACTCCGGCATCGACAGTGCCGGTTCTGATTCGTGAATGCGTGGACAAGGGCGTGAAGGCGGTCGTGGTCATCTCGGCTGGCTTCAAGGAGATCGGGCCTGAAGGAGTTGAGCTGGAGCAGCAGATTCTGGTCGAAGCGCGCCGCAATGGCTTGCGCATCATCGGCCCGAACTGCCTGGGCATCATGGCTCCGCACGCAGGGCTGAATGCCACCTTTGCCACGGCGATGGCACAGCCCGGTCGTGTCGCCTTCCTGAGCCAAAGTGGAGCGCTGTGCACGGCCATCCTGGACTGGAGCTTCGCGCAGAACGTGAGCTTTAGCGCTTTTGTGTCGGTGGGCTCCATGCTGGATGTGGGCTGGGGCGATTTGATTTACCACTTCGGCGCTGACCCCCACACGCAGAGCATTGTCATTTACATGGAGTCCGTGGGCAATGCTGCGGCTTTCATGGAAGCCGCACGTTTAGTGTCGGCAAAGAAGCCGATTGTGGTTATTAAGGTCGGCCGCACCGCAGCAGCGGCGAAGGCAGCGGCTTCTCATACTGGCGCAATGACTGGTAGCGATGATGTGCTCGATGCGGCGTTTCGTCGTGCGGGTGTCTTGCGTGTGGACACGATCGAAGAGCTGTTCGACATGGCCGAGGTGCTGAGCAAGCAACCGCTGCCACCGGGTCCACGGCTGGCCATCGTGACCAATGCTGGCGGTCCGGGCGCACTCGCGACCGATGCCATCGAGCGGGCTGGGGGACACTTGGCCGAGCTGAGCGAGAGCACGTTGAAGGCGCTCGATGCCGCACTGCCGTCGCACTGGAGCCATGCGAACCCGGTGGATGTGCTTGGCGATGCAGATGCTGAACGTTATGCGACAGCTTTCCTCGCTGTCATGGATGATCCGCAGGTCGATGGGCTTTTGGCCGTGCTGACGCCACAGGCGATGACTCAGGCTGATGAAACAGCGGGTGCGCTGATCGCCGTCGCGCAACAAACTGCCAAGCCGGTGCTGGCCAGTTGGATGGGCGGTGATGGCGTTGCCTCCGCGCGTGATCGCCTGAACGCCGCTGGCCTGCCGACCTATGATTACCCGGACGAGGCCGCGCGGGCGTTTCAGTTCATGTGGCAGCGGCAGCAACGCCTGCGTTTGCTTCAGGAGACCAACCGAATCGCCTGTGAGCCACTGCCAGCCTTGATTGAAGCTCAGGCGCTGGTGGCCAAGCTGCAAGTTGCCGGACGAAACTTGCTAACCGAGATTGATGCGAAAGGGGTCCTCAGTGCCGCTGGTATTCCCGTGCTGGAAACACGGCTGGCGGAAAGCGAAGACGAAGCGGTGGCCGCCGCCGAGGTGCTCGGCTTTCCCGTGGTGCTGAAGCTGCATTCCAGCACGATCACGCACAAGACGGACGTGGGCGGTGTCAGGCTCCATCTTGCCGATGCGACTGCGGTGCGTGATGCTTGGAAGCGCATCCAGGCAGCCGTGCCAGCGTTGGATTTTCAAGGCGTCAGCGTGCAGCTCATGGTGGCCACGCGTGGCATCGAACTGATCGTGGGTTGCAGCATGGACGCGCAGTTTGGTCCCGTATTGTTGTTTGGTGCGGGTGGCACGCTGGTGGAGGTTTTTCAGGATCGCGCGCTGGCCCTGCCGCCGCTGTCGGCACCCTTGGTCGAGGACTGGATCTCGCAAACCAAGATTCATCGCGCTCTGAAAGGCGTGCGCGGTCAGGCACCGGTCAATATGTCTGACCTGGTGGATGCCTTGATCAAGTTGGGCGACTTGGTTTTGGCCTGTCCAGCGATTGCTGAGCTGGACATCAATCCCTTGCTGGCCTCGCCAGAGGGCGTGGTGGCGCTGGATGCGCGGATGACGTTGCGCATCACATGAGCTTTAGCAGCAACTCCCGCACCTGCGTCTGCCACTTCGCCAGGTAAGTAAAATGCGCCTGCGCCTCGGCCAGTGCCTGCCAGTCGTCGATCGTGGCGAGTGCCAGCTCCAGGGCACGCCTTCGTTCGTCCAAAGCGAAGCCGATCTGCTCCAGCTGATCGCGCAGGGCGAAGGTTTGGCGCTCCAGCAAGGCCTTCGTCAGCGCGGACTGCGTCTTCGCACGCTTTTCGATCAAGGCCTCCGCCTCGGGCCGCACCTTGCCCAGCGCCATGAAGTGCTGCATCAAGTCCTCGCTCATCGCCACCGTGCGCCACTGCTTCACCTGCGCCGGCGCGGCGATGTCAATGAGGTGCTTCAGGCGCTTGTCCGGCGCGAGCAGCAGTTCATGCGCCGCATTCAGCGCCGCGTGATCGGCGTCCGGCGCTTTGGATTGGGCGAAGTAAGCCGCCCGCACCGCTTCCTCATCCAAAGCCGCCGCGCGCGGCAGGCCCAATGTCGCAAAGGCATCCATGCTCACGCCGCGAAGCTCTCCCCGCACGAGCACGTCACCACCGCGTTCGGGTTCTTCACCTTGAAGCCGCCTTGCTGAAGGTCGTCGCTGTAGTCCAGTTCCGAACCGCTGACGAACAAGGCGCTCTTCGGGTCGATCACCACGCGCACATCGCTCGTGATGACCATGATGTCACGGTTCGCCGGGCCATCCACCAGGTCCATCTTGTATTGCAGGCCGGAGCAGCCGCCGCCTACCACGGCCACGCGCAGGGCACCGTGTTCCGCGCGGCCCTGGCGTGTCAGCAGGCCCGTCAGCTTCGTGGCGGCGTTGGGCAGCACCTTGATGAGCTTGTCGTTGCCAATCTTGTAATTGATCGCGGGGGCGTCGGTCATGATTTGAGCATAGCCGCAGATGCCGCAGTCTCAAGGCAGTCCGTTGAAAGTAGCCCAGATGCGCCCGCAACGTGAGCGTTTGTCCCCACTTGCCCCGTTCGAGCTTCTTCGATAACCTCAGCCAACATGAAAACTCTTACCCTTCTTCTCGTCGCCTCCGTCTTGCCCGTGTCGCTGCGTGCTAATCCCGATCTGCGCGCCGCCGTGGCGCACAGTTTTGGCGAAGCCCAGGCCGCCAAAAT
>CAXNNN010000394.1:0-4218 GCA_964203095.1 Verrucomicrobiaceae bacterium
CGCGTGTATGCCAGTGTGCAGCGCACCACCTTTCAGACGATGAAGCCGCCTTTCCTTGCCAGTGTCATCGCCGACTACGAAGGCGTGCAGGTGCGCTTCAGTTTCAATGCTCATGTTCATCACGGACAGGAAGACCGCACCATCATCGCAGGCTCCAAAGGCACGCTGCGCGCCAGCGGACCTAGCTTGAACAATCATCGCGTGAGCCTGTGGACTGAGCAGGGCGAATGCGAGGTGCCGCTGCAAGGCTGCTGGTTCGACCATGGGTTCGCAGGCACCATGGGCGAGCTATTGTGCGCGATTGAAGACGATCGCGAACCGAGCAACTCCGCGCGCGAGAACATGAAGGGCCTGCAGTTCTGCCACGCCGCGGTGCGGAGTGCGGACACAGGCACGGCTCTCACTCTTTAGAGTGTCATGGCAGAACACCCTAAAACGTGAACAGCGAAAAATACAGCAAGGTTACCGCGCCAGCAAAAACGCCAGCAGATCGCTCATCTGCTCTTTGGTGATGCCTGCCTCCAACCCCGGAGGCATGAGACTGCGGTCGAGCGATTTCATCTCCTTGATCGCGCTGCGCGGAAGCGTCTCCTTCGCACCACCCATCATCGCGAGCACGACGGCATCTGGCGTCTCGCTCTCTACGATCCCACTGAGAAATCGATTGTCATGCGTGTCGATTTGATAGGCGCTCCACCGCGCCTCGAACATGCGGTTAGGGTCAAGAATGTCCGACAGCAGCGCCTCCGGTGGCTTGACTTTCACATCGGACAGGGGCGGCCCCACATCGACTCCCATGCTGCCGTGCCGATGGCAGGTGATGCAGATGGAGGCAAAGACCTGCTGTCCCTTCTTCGCATCGCCGGGGTGCTTGGATGCCTCCATGTAACTGCTGACAACAGCGGCGCGATCACCGCTGGCCTCGCCGAACAACTTCTTCGCCAAGTCCGTCATCTCACCTGTGCCGCGCTGGTAGCGCCAGCGAGTCTCAACATCAACCCAGGCCGTGGGGAACTCGCCCTTCTCCATGCGCTTGAAAAGCTCCAGCGCGGTGGCGGCATTGCCCGTGAGCATGGGCACAAGATCGCGCTTCAGCGCAGGACCTGCCTTCGGCAGCAATTCATAGATCAAAGGCGCGGTGCTGGTGATGCTGAATTTTTTCATCAAGGCCAGCGTGGCCGTCGTCAGTTCCGCAGGCTGGTTGCTGATGAGCAAGCTCTTCACCACGGGCTTCACCGCGTCCCACTTCCGCGATGCCAATAGCGGCAGAACGGCGAGGCGCTGATCAATCGGTGCCTTCGCGTTCGCGATGACTTCATCAATCTTGGATTGAAGCGCTGCAATCTCGACCGTGGCCTCGGGATGGCCTTTCGGCAGCTTGGTGAGGCCTTGCAGCAGAGCAGGTTTCCACCACAAGAGTTCGCCGGGTTGCCTCTGCAAAAGAGTGACCAGTGCCTTGATGTCATCAGCTTCGGCATCGGCCACCGAAGCTGTCGCGAAGGTGCGCAAGGTAGTGGCACGAATTTCTGAAAACGTCCCGAAAAAAGTGTCTCCCAACTGACTGAGGATGCGCCCCATCTCCTTGCTAGCGACGGCGGCAACCATCTTTGCCATCCATGAGTCATCAGCGTGCTTCGTGAGGATCGCGGCGAGTTCATCTGCATTGCTGATGTTCGCCATTTCTAGAAGGGTGGTGCGGGCAGCGGATTCTTTCGGCACATCGCCCCAGCCTGCTTCGGGAATGGCATGGTATTTCCCTGGGACTTTGGCCACGAGACGCTTCGTGCCCTTCGGCACAATCCGCCAGATTCGCCCTTCGTTTTCGCCTTGGCGCATGTCATGGGCTTTGACGAACTCCTCGGGAAAGAAGCGGGCATGGTCGATCCAGCGGCGGTAGATGTCACAGACGTAGATCGCGCCGTCGGGGCCGGTGGTGAAGTTCACGGGGCGGCACCACTCGTCGCTGCTGCGGAAGAACTCGGTGCGGTCGCCCACGCGTGTGGCTTTCAAGCTCGCGCCGTTGGGTGTGATCTTGTAGCGGGTGATGAGCTGGCCGGTGGGGTCGGGGACGAAGACGTTGTTCTTCAACTCGGGCATGAGCTGGCCGCGATAGACGCCCAGGCCCGAGCAAGCGGTGTTCGTGCCTGCGTGTGCGTCGGCGGTGGTGTGCGTGATCTTCAGCGGATAGACGCGCGTCTCGGCACCAGCAGGCGCGATGTCCTCGAAGTTCTGTGTGATGCCTGCATGGGGATTCCGCAGCATGGCCTCGTAAGGCATGACGGTGAACATGACCGGATTGCGATTGGAACAATAGAAGTGGTGTCCCCAGTCGTCGAAGGCCCCTCCGTATTGGCCCTTGCCGCCAGTGGGCGTGATCACGCCAGTGCGTGGGTCCCATTTGAAGTTCGAGCCTGGGACACCGACGATGTTGTCGGGAGAGTCGGCGGAATAGATTTCCTTCGCATCCAGCCCGTTATTGAAATGCACACATCCATCAAGGCCCCAGCGGGGAGCGCTGACTTGGAGCTGGCTGTGGCGAGGGTTGAAGCCCTTGATGAGCGGCTTGATCTCATCGGCCACGTTGTCGCCGTTGGTGTCCTTGAGGAAGAGAATCTGTGAGCGTGTGGTGGCAATAAGTCCGCCGTTGTAAGGCAGCAAGCCCTGCACGTTGTCCATGTGATCGGCGAAGGTGGTCGCCTTGTCCATGCGTCCATCGCCATCGCCATCGGTTAGCAACTGAATACGCGACAACCACGGGTCACCAGCCTTCGGCGGACCCAGCGGATAGTCGCGCATGTCAGCGACGAACAGGCGGCCTTTTTCATCCCAGGTGCACTCCACGGGATCGAGCACCAGCGGTTCAGCGGCGACAAGCTGTACCTCATAGGGACCATCGAGCTGGATGTGCTTCCGCGACTCTTCGGGAGAGAGGGCCTTGTCCTGGCCATCGCGCACACTGACATCGCTACCGCCACTGGCCTGGATGGCGCTCCATTTTTCGGTGAAGCCACCGAGCGGATACAGTTCATAGCGGCGCACGATCATCTCCGCACCTTCGGTCTGAAGCAGGACTTTGCCTTCGGCAGGCTTGCAATCGAAAGCCTCATTCACTAGCGCGCCATTGACGAAATATTGCAGCGTGTCTCCCTTGGCGATGACTTCCAGTCGGTTCCATTCACCGGGCGGGCTCTCGACATCGTTCTTGCCCCGGAAGCCCAGGCGATCAGCCCAGTCTTCATCGCGGCCCCTCCAGTTGATGCGGCCCTTGGTCACGATCTGGCGTGGCTCACCCTGCTTCCATATCTTCTCCTTGTCGCGGTCCAGAGCGAACTCAGCGCTAACACTGGTGGTCAGCTCGGTGCCATCCGCGAGCTTGGGCGACAGCACCAAGATGTCGCCCACCCCACCCTCAATGATCTGCGCCTCAATGCTGGCCATCCAAGTGTCAGCATATGCGCCATGCGGACCGCAGGCGTGAAGGAGGATGCCATTGTCCTTAGCCTTCTTCTCACGCACGCCCCAGGTCTTGGTGCCCCACTTGAATTCGATGACGAGGTGGTAGTCTTTGAAGCTATCTTTAGTGCCAACATAGCCGTAGCCACGTCCGCTGATGTTGAAGGTGCCGTCCTTGGCGAAGGTCCAGATGTCTTTCGGGTCGTCGTGAAAATCGGACTTCGGATTCACATGATGCTCGACATTGCCGGACTTGATGACTTCAAGCAGGTCGATCTTTTTCGTGACCGGCTGGGCCTGAATGCTGAGCACGCCGAGGAAGGAAAGAGCTAGGAGCAAGCGCATGGCGAAAGGATGACAGGCTGATTCTGACAACTACTACGCAGGCATGGCAAGCGTCGTCAGACGAGAATGGGGCTAGAAGTGATGCTTTTGTGATCGTGTGCTGCGGCTTGTCATGCGAGCAGTGAAGGCTAGTAATAAGCAATGAGCCATCCCAATCCATCCACATTTGACGCTTACACCGCCTTTGCGGCGGAGCTGCAGGAGGTGCTGAAGCATAAGTATCTGGAGAGTGAGAAATTGAAGCGCGACATCGGCTTCGAGAAAGCCCTGAAGGACTGGGCAGCGCAGCACCGCGCGAAGTGGCGGCAGAGCCAGCAGCCAGGGAAGAAGTAGGCGACGCGATCTTTCAAGCTCATGCTTCCCTGGTTCACCTGCAATCAATTCCCTCTCTACCTTGCGCCTATGGCAGGCGTGATGGAC
>CAXNNN010000395.1:0-4195 GCA_964203095.1 Verrucomicrobiaceae bacterium
CCACCGCCGCCGCCGCCACCACCACCGTAGCCGCCGCGACCACCGCCGCCGCCGCCACCACTGCGGCCACCGCCGCCGTAGCCACCACCGCCGCCGCCGCCACCAGCACGTTCTTCCTTCGGACGAGCTTCGTTGACAGTCAGATTACGGCCTTGGAAATCCACGCCGTTGGCACCATTGATGGCTGCGGTCATGGCTTCTGGAGTAGCCATCGTCACAAAGGCAAAGCCACGCGGACGGCCGGACTCACGGTCCATAGGGAGGTAAACGTCCGACACGTCGCCATACTGCGAGAAGTGTTCACGGACATCGAGTTCGCTGGCGCTAAAGGGCAAATTGCCCACATACATCTTGGTATTCATTTCAGGTTATCAGCCCCTTTTGGACAATCTGCTGAAACCTGATTGGCCCCGAACATCGGGATTATTTTCACCATTGAATGCAACGACTCACCTGATGAACTACCAAACCGGGCCTCTGACAGGTGGTCTTGCTTGAGCGTCGAGTCTGTCGTGCCTTTTGGTTCTGCCGTCAATCAAAGAAGCAGAAATTTCCTGCGCTCGCCACTACTGCAAGAAGCGGGGGTGAGTCTCGTTCAGTTTCGTCCATGATTCGACATACCCTTATCGCCTTGTTTCTGAGCGCTGCGTTGGCCAGCGCTGCACTCCCTGAATCCGCCAAGGTTGGCCAGTTCTACGCTGGTTGCCAGGCTTACTCGTTCCGTCTGTTTGATGTGATCACCGCGCTCGAGAAGATCGCTTACGCAGGTGGTAAGACGGTGGAGTTCTTCCCTGGCCAAGCTTTGGGCAAGGACGACAAGACGAAGTTTGACCACAATACGACGCTGGAGCAGCGTGCTCCGGTCAAAGCCAAGCTGAAAGAGTTGGGCTTGATTGCCACCGGCTATGGCGTCGTGCGTCTGAACAACGATGAGGCCGAGTGCCGCAAGATCTTTGACTTCGCCAAGGATATGGGCATTGGCATCGTGGTCAGTGAACCTGCGGTGGACGCCTTCGACCTGATCGAGAAGTTGGTGAAGGAATACGACATCAAGATGGCCATTCACAATCACCCCAAGAAGGCTCTCGACCGCAGCTACCGCTACTGGGACCCTGAGTATGTGCTCAGCTTGGTAAAGGATCGTGATCCGCGAATGGGCGCTTGCGCTGATGTCGGTCACTGGGTGCGCAGCGGCATCAAGCCAACTGACGCGATCAAGATTCTGAAGGGTCGCATCTTCGATAGCCACATCAAAGACCTGACCGAGTTCGGTAATCCCAAGGCGCATGACATGATCTGGGGCACCGGCAAGTCTGACATTCCTGCCGTGCTCAATGCTTATGCTGAGATTGGCTTCTACGGCCCGCTAGCGGCCGAGTATGAGCACAACTGGGAGACCAACGTGGAGGAAATCAAGCAGTGCCTTGAGTTCGTGAAGAACTTCACCCCCACGGCGGCCAAGTAGTCTTTCCCATCTAATTCTGTGTCGGCAGGTCTCTCGGGGCCTGCCTTTTTTGTGTCTTCAGGCCATCTGGAACTCGGATTGCATAAAAGAGCTTTACTATTTACATATAATTATGATAATTACAATGAAAATGCTCATTTAACCCTGCAATCGACAGCGCCATGCCCCTTCAGCCCCTTCCTCTTGCCTTGCCTGACGTCGAGTTCGAGTCTTTCCAATTGCTCAACTTTGGCCATCTGCCAGCTTCGACGGTCCCTTCTCGGTTTGGCTTCCAGTTGGATGTCAAGCCATTGGCGAATCTCCATCAAGTGGTGTTTGGCATGGTCCAGCCTGCGGGTGATCGCGATTCCGCGCAGCGAGTTGGCTTTGCCGTGCGTGTCGATTTAGAGCGCGGTGAGATTTGGGATCTGGTCAATGGCAGCGGCCTGCTTGGCTGGCTCGAAGAGCCAGCTGGCTGCGCCGACGGGGAGCGTCAGGATTCAATGCTGCTGAGCCTTGAGATCGAGCGTGTAGGGGCAGCCTTGCTTCCGAAGCTTCAGATCGGTGGCGAGGAGTGGCTCTATCCAGCCATCCGTTGCTCGGACACTCTGGAATTCACCGCCATCGCTGGGGTTGGGCAGGATGCTGGGGTGACTCTCGAAGAGTGCTGGACCAATCCCACACTATGGAGCGAAGACCTGCGCGTTTTCGCCTGAACACGTGAGCATCAAAAAAAAGTCCACGCCGTGTGAGCAGCGTGGACTTTTGTTTTTCTGGCAGCCGAGTTAAGGAACGTTGGCGGGTGGCGTGCCACCTCCTTGCTGTGGCGGCTGAGTTGGCTTAGCGGGCTTCGGGCGGCTGACTGCACCGGCAGGGGCGCGAGCGGGAGCCAGGAAGGCATTGAGCGGAATCTCTGCCCCGACGATGGCTGTGTTGCGGCGGATGATGACGCTCAGCGTTTGGGCGTTGATCATGCGCACCATTTCTTTCGACAGGGTCTTCTCATACCAGAAGCGATCGCCGTCGCGCAGACGCAGGAACTGATCGACCAAGATCCGGTGGAAGACCTCACCGACCATGGAACCGCCGCGGTCAGCCTCGGCCAGACCACCGATCCAGAGGTCGATGTCGGCGGCGCTTTCATAGGCGATGTCCAGTTCTTGCACGACGCCACGGTTGCGGTTCACGTCCTCGAAGCGGGTCACTGGGCGCAGTTTCAAAGCGCTGCGCATGGCGGCGAAAGTGGGCAGGCCATGGTCGCGACCACGTTGGATATTCAGCGATGCCAAGTCCAAGCCGCCGGCCCCAGGAGCGCCAAAGAGGAAGTTGCGCACGTCGTCGATGATCCATTCGTCAAGCTCCTGCGCACGGCCATTGGTCAGGCCGCGCATGATCACGTCGATGCCGTCCTGTGTGATGTGCTGAGGCTGAAAGAAGGAGTCGGCGAGCGACAGATTACCGGCAGCAATCTCCAGCTTCTGGGCATCTAGGCGCAGAAGAGTGGGGGACAGCAGGCTGTGGCCCAGGCGATAGGCAGCAGTGGCGAACTCATTTGAAATAGTGGGGTCCACTTCGGCCTTGTAGCCACGATAGGGAGGGAGCGCGGCAGGGCCGAGAAGCACCGGCAAGAACTCGCGATACGTGATGGCTTGCAATTCCGCAGCGACGGTCAGGCGAGCGAACTGATAGACCTCTTCATCATTGGCCGCAGCATTAGCGGTGTGGTAAAGGTCGGCCCAGAAGTTATGCTCGCGCATGAACAGCGTGTGGATGGCAATCAGCCCGACCTGCTCATTCACCCGCACATCACCAGCCACAAAGAAGGTGGGTCCAGGCGGAATGTTGGCTAGGCCACCCATGTTCAGGGGAAGCAAGTCGCCATGAGCACTGGCGGAGGTCTTGAGGCGACCAGTGCCGTCATTGGCACGCAACCCAGCAGCGCGGACCGCATCCGAGCCATAGACCTGGGAGGCATCAATCCACGCCGTCAGGGCGCTCTTTTGTTCGCGCACCCCGGCCACGGTTTCATAGGCGCTGCGGTTCAGTCCCATGGTCACCGTGCCGGTGCTGTTGGGATCGAACTGGGGATCGCCCGTCGGAATGGCGATGGGGAAGGCTTCCGCAGGATCTGCGGCAGGCGTTTCGTCCAGATCGTGATCCAAGAACTGGCCCCACTGCCAGAGCATGTCGCTCGCACCACGGCGGTTCGGGCGCAGGTTGGGCTGGGCGGCGACCGCATTGCTCACCACACGAGCGCTGGGCCGGGTAGCTCCAGCGGGTTGGCTCAGGCCATCCGCATACGCACTGGGGGCCAAGCGGCGGAAGGGCTTGTTCGGCGTGCCCCAGGCTGAGTTAGCGGCGTTGTTGGCCGAGCCATCGACCGTCCGGAACTCGGCCGGCAAAACGAACGACGCTGGCAATGCCGGTGGCAGCACCTTGGGCGGTTGCGGTGGGCGCTGGTTTTGATTCTGCGGCGGCTGGCCTTGGGGGCTTTGGCCTGGCGTGTCCATGCGGGGGATGGGGGCCCCGCCGTTAGCGGTGCTGCCGGCTCCGGGGGCGGGTTGGGCGGCGGCGATGCTGGAGAGCACCAGCACCGACGATGCCTGGAGGAAGCGATTCACGAAGCGTGTCCTGTTCGTTTTCATGGCGTGTGTTGTGAGTTGGGATGAGTGAGTTGCTGGCTGAACCAGCATCGTCACACCACCAAGAGACCACCCTTGTGTTAAGGCCGTGTGTTAACCGAGGCAGAGA
>CAXNNN010000396.1:0-4193 GCA_964203095.1 Verrucomicrobiaceae bacterium
CGCCAACCATCCGCACTTATGTTTTAACGATCACACGGACACTTCCCAGGGCGACTTTCATCAGGCGAGAGTCTCTCGCTTTGACGATGCACTGTGCTCATCTCGCGGAGCGAGATGGCTACCTTGGGGTGAAATTTGAACACCTAAGCCAAGCGGGATTGAACCACTGGGATCATTCACATTCAGCCGATTCACAGAATGGTTGCCGTTCTGGCCGGGGTGGTCCACTGCTGAAACATGAAGGATCAGGTTCAAACCATTTTCAAAGGCTGGGCGAAGCCGGGCCCGGTGCCACCGGCGGTGCCTGTGGCTGGCGAGGGGGAATCTTGCGCGGCTCTTTGTGGTCATTTTTGGGTCTTGCAGTTGGAGAATGGACATCGCTTTTCCACGGACGATGCGTTAACGGCTTGGTATGGGACGTCGTGGGCTCCGACGGTGAAAACGGGTTTGGATCTGGGGAGTGGCATCGGGACGGTGGGCATGATCTGTGCTTGGCGTTGTCCGGGCGCTCGGTTTGTGACCGTGGAAGCCCAGGCGGAGAGCGTGGCCCTGGCCCGCCGTTCGGCGGCGGCCAATGGATTGGTGGATCGGTATGAGATTCGTCAGGGGGACTTTCGTGAGCCGGGGGTGATTCGGGAGGAGGAGACCTTCGACCTGGTCACGGGGAGTCCGCCGTATTGGCCCGAGACGGATGGCATCGTTAGTGAACATCCCCAGAAACGGGCCTGCCGATTTGAGGTGCGGGGGAGTGTGGTGGACTATTGCAAAACGGCGGCGAAACATTTGGCCACGGGAGGACTGTTTGCCTGTGTGTTCCCTCATGCGCCGCATCAACTGGAGCGTCTGCAACAAGGGGCGCGTGAGGCGGGCTTGGTCATCGTGCGCAAGCGTCCGGTCATTTTCAGAGAGGGCGATGAACCCTTGATTGCCGTGTTTGCCATGATGCGCGCGGAAGACTTGCCAGAGTGGTTTCGGGGCCAGACATGGGATGAACCGCCGTTGATTGTGCGGACCAAGGCAGGGGCCTATCATCCCGAATACTCGGCGGTCAAACTGGCCATGGGTTTTCAACCGTAGTGGCTGCGGGGAGCGCGGTTGTTTGCTCGCTGCCCGTTTCGTGGAAGAACGGGTCGTGTGACTCTTATTGCGTCACAATGACCATCAAAACTCCGCCATCTGACAGCTGAAGGTAGCCAGATAACGCTCGAATCACACTGCAATTGGGGCCTTGATCGCAGGCCCAGGGTAGCTGCCAAGCCTTTCCTGTCATCTCAGAGAAAACTCGCAGGCCATCTCAGCCGTTGACTGAGGCGTGAAGTGCCCCCTGCCGCGTTGTGGGGGGCCTGCTTTGGTGGCATCAGATGAACTCGAAATATCAAAGACTGCCAGCTGTGCAGGATGTAACGGAATACAAAGGTTATGAACCATGTCTACAGCCAGCTCGGAAAGCCCAAAGCTCCCGCTATAAAACCAGGGGCACGGGCCCTTGCGCTCCATGCCGACAGCAGAGTGCCGAATCACTCTGACGCGGACATGAGCACCGACGAGGCCAAGTTCCGCCTGCTGGCCGATAACATGGGCGATGTCTTCTGGTTCATGGACCTTGACCCGCTGCGTGTGACCTATGTTAGCCCGGCCTTTGAACAGATCTGGGGCACACCGGCGGCGGAACTCTACGCCAACTACGACCTTTGGTTCAAGGCCATCCACCCCGATCACTTTGCTGCGGTTCATGCCGCCTTTCACCGCTGGCTTGCTGGAGAGACCCGTCATTATGAGATCGAGTATCGGGTGATCAATCGTGAGGGAACGATTCGATGGATCGCTGACCGCGGGATCGTCATCGGCCACAAAGAAGGCCGCCCGCATCAGATCAGCGGCATTGCGCGCGATGTGACCGAACGCCGACAGTCCGAGCAACGATTCCACGGCCTGCTGGAGTCTGCGCCGGATGCGATGATCATTGTCAACCAACGCGGCCTCATTGACCAAGTGAACGCGCAGACACTTCGCCTCTTCGGTTACACTCGGGACGAATTAGTGGGCCAGCCCATGGAGATGCTCATGCCCGAGCGATTCCGCCACCAGCATACTTCCCACCGCACTGGCTACGCCGTCTCCCCTCATGCCCGGCCGATGGGGAAAGGCATGGAGCTGTTCGCACGACACAAAGGCGGGGGTGAGTTCTCGGTTGAGATCAGTCTCAGTCCATTAGAGACAGCAGAAGGCCCTGTGGTCATCAGCACTGTGCGCGATATCACAGAGCGCAAACGCGCCGAGCACGTGATCCGGCGCCTGAATGACGACCTGGAGAAACGTGTGGAAGAGCGAACCCTGGCGTTGCGACAGGCCAATGCGCAACTCCGCGAGGAGGCCCTCATGCGCCGGCAACTGGAAGAGGAGATCCTCCATATCAGCGAGCACGAGAAGCACCGCATCGGCCAGGATTTGCATGATGACCTGGGCCAGCAGCTCGTCGGCATCTGGCTCATCAGCGATGTGCTAAAATCGAACCTGATTAAGCAGGGGTCCCCCGAGACGGAAAACGCCAGCAAGATCAACCGCCTGCTCAAAGATGCACTGGCGCTGACGCGTTCGCTCGCACGTGGGCTGCATCCCGTGGCGGTCCAAGTGGGCGGCCTCGTCGCTGCGTTGGATGACCTAGCTGCGCGCACCAGTGACATGTTCAGCCTCGACTGCCGCTGCAAATGCCCGCCCGCCATTGACATTGACAACACCACAGCCACGCATCTCTACCGCATTGCGCAGGAAGCAGTGACCAACGCAGTCAAGCATGGCCACGCGAAGAAGATCGACATCGAGCTCTCCACCAATCCTCATCAGACCGTGCTTTCCGTGAAGGAACAGGGCAAGGGCGAGGACCAGGGCGACGTCGAGAAAGCCTCCGAGCACCGTGGCATGGGCCTGCGCATCATGAAATACCGCACTGACATCATTGGCGGTGTTCTTGAACTGCAACGCAATCCATCTGGCATCGGCACCACCGTTGTCTGCACCATACCCACCCCGGAATCCCAACCCGCAACCATTTCAACCCATGGCTAAAAAAACATCTGGCCCACCGGCCAAGAAGGTATTCATCGTCGATGATCACCCCGTGTTCCGCGACGGGCTCGTCCGTATCGCCTCAGCCATCCCCGGCCTCGTCGTCTGCGGTGAGGCGGACAACGCTAGAGACGCCTTTGAAGCGATTTCAAAGCAAGATCCCGATCTCGTGCTCATGGACGTCAATCTCCCCGGCAAAAGCGGGCTGGAACTGCTCCAGGACGTTCAAGCAGTGCGACCTGAACTCCCCGTGCTTGTGATTTCCATGCATGACGAGAAGCTCTATGCCGAGCGGGTCCTGCGCGCTGGTGGTCGTGGTTATATCATGAAGCAGGAAGGGCCGGACAAAATGCGGGAGGCCATCGCCAAAGTGTTAAACGGACAGGTGTATGCGAGCGAGCGCACAACGGCGGCCATTCTCGACGCGTTCTCCCGCCCGCGTTCCTCAGAGAGCACGTCGACCGTGGGAAAACTCACCGACCGCGAACTCGAGATCCTACGCCTCACCGGCCAGGGCAAGGATAACCGCGCCATCTCCCTGGACCTGCACATCAGCCTGAAGACCGTGGATACCCACCGGGCGCACATCAGAGAGAAGCTCGGGGTGAAAAACGGTACGGAACTCATTCACTACGCCGTGCGCTGGGTGGGAGAGCAGGGGTGAATCGACTACCCCAAGTTGCCCCGTCACTTGACGGAGAAAGGGCGTCACTGGCTTGTCGGAATATTCAACCCAGATTATTCAGTAGAGGGCACCTCTGGAAACCTCCTCTCACAGAGGACTTGACTTCGCCCCGAGCTGGTAGGGCGCTATGTCCCCATAGCGCCGCCGCCGAAGCGTGGGATGTGGCGATGCGGCACTCTGCCGCGAAATCCCGTCGTGTATCCGGCGCGTTGAGACAACGCGCCCTACCGATCATGGACACTGCGACGACAGTCGAAAATGGGTTTCCAGAGGTGCCCTAGAGTAAGCGAACGGAGGTGGATGAACTTCGATTTGGCGGAAGATGGCGTCCATCCAAGGACGCTTTTTGTGGGGTAGTGAGAGTTGAAGCACCCGTTTGCGCACGTGCTGGCTAACCCAACCGCCTATTGCAAAGCCATAGGATCGCAGTGTGGCCCACGTG
>CAXNNN010000397.1:0-4158 GCA_964203095.1 Verrucomicrobiaceae bacterium
GGTGACGATCTGGAAGGCATGGGCGTGCAGGGAATCGGCCGGGTATGGTTCGCGGCAGACTTCGGTCCATTCACTCCAGGCAATGGTAGGGAAGGGGACGCCTTCGCCCAGTTGGGTTTGCACCAGGGTCAGAACCAGCCGATCCGCCAGCGGCAGGGCCAACGCGTAAGCCTGCGCACCGCCGCAGACGACGAGTTCATCGGCGCAGGTCAGGTTCAAAGCTTCCTCCACACTGCCCACGCGCCGCCCGATCGCGGGCACGAAGCTTTCATCTCTCGACAGGACTAAGGGCGTGTGTTCGCGGAACCAGCCGATCATTTCCTGAAATGTCCGCCGCCCGAGCAGCAACCACTTGCCCGCCGTGTAAGCGCGGAAGTGCGCCACATCCGCAGGCAGCTTCCAAGGCACGCCTTGATCTCGGGAAATGAAACCGTCTTCGGACGTGGCCGCGATGAGGGTGAGCAAAGGTTTCATGTTCGTTGTTACCGCTGCACCAGTGTGCCGTTTAGCCACACGTTATGCAGCAAGAAAAAACTATCTACAGTGTGCTCATCGGGCTGATCGTTCTCTCGGTGGTCTTCTTGATTATCGAGCGCGTCATCGGGCGTGGGCGGCAGCAGTCAGTGTTCCGTCGTGGTTGGTGCACAGATGTCATCTACTGGGTGATCACGCCCTTTTTCACCAAGCAGTTGGTCAAGTATGGAATCATTCTGCCTGCGGGCCTGCTAGTGCTGGCCAAGGTGACGACGGTGGAAGGCATGCAACAACGCACGTATGATGGCTTTGGTCCGCTCGGCGATCAGCCGTTCTGGCTCCAGGCGCTGGAGATCTATGTGCTGGTGGATTTCATCGGCTACTGGACGCATCGCATGTTTCATCGGGGCCGCTGGTGGCCCTTCCATGCGGTGCACCACAGTTCTGAGGATCTCGATTGGCTGGGCAGTGTGCGGGTGCATCCGGTCAATGATCTGGTCAACAAGATGGCCCAAGCAGCGCCGCTGATCTTACTGGGATTTAATCCCTGGGTGACCCTGAGCACGGCACCGTTCTTCACGCTCTACGCTATCTTCCTTCATGCCAATGTGAACTGGGACTTCGGGCCGCTGCGCAGTGTCATCGCCACGCCTGTGTTCCATCGCTGGCATCACAGCAAGGACCGTGAGGCCTGGGACAAAAACTTCGCTGGGCTGTTTCCGTTCTGGGACATCGTTTTCGGGACTTACTACATGCCAAAGGGTCGCTATCCTGAGAACTTCGGTATTCACGAGCCGATGCCGAAGGGCTTCTTCGGCCAGCTCTGGGCACCGTTTGTGTGGAAGCGAGGGAAGCCGGAGGTAATGGTTGAAAGTTGATGGTTGATCGTCTGAATGGCGCTCGGCTTTTGAAGCTCATTCATCAATCAACTATCAACTAAACCCCATCAGCTCTGCCCGTCACTGCCTCGGCACGATGGTGTTCTCGTCGATGTCGCCAAGGATCTCGCGGATGCTGCTCTCTTGCTTGTCCACGGTCCACCGTTCGAGTGCGCGCTTCATGCGCTCGGTGACTTCGGGGAACTCGGCCTTCACATCCCGTTCGCAATGTTTGTCGGCCTTGAGGTCAAAGAGGCGGTAGATCGGTCCTTTTACGCCGGGCGTCTTCACTAGCTTGAAGCGCTCGGTGCGCACGCAGCGCTCCTTGGTCTTCAGCACGTCGTCGGCATACTTGTCCTTGAGCACAAAGTGGAAGTCGAACTCGGGGTCAATGAAGGTGGTCTCATCCATCGCAGGAATATGCAGCGGCTCCTCGCCGGGGATCTTGCGCTTGAAGAATAGGTAGCTCGTCTCTCCGAAGTAAGCCAAGTGCATGGCATCGGTCTCGCTGCGCAGGTAAGGCGAGAGGCTCTTGCCTTCGAATCGGGCATCGGGCGTCACGCCGACCAAGTCGCAAAGGGTGGGGGCGAAGTCGATGGTCCGCACGACGTTGTTAATCTTCTTCCCTGGGGTTTCATTGCCGGGGATGTGGAAGACCGCAGGCACATGCGTGTTCTGATCACCGCCGTTGAAGGTCAGCCCATGACCGAAGGTGGTGTTCGGCTCGAACAAGTCATCGCCATGGTCGCCCGTGATCAGCACCACCGTGTTGTCCATCAGGCCTTCGTCCTTCATGGCACCAATAATACGGCCCACGCTGTCGTCAAACATACGCACCGTGCCGTCGTAGAGGGCCTTCACTTGCTCCACCTCATGGGGCGGGAACTTGCTCCACTTTTCATTGATATCGGTGCTGCCAATGAACTCGTCCACATTCAGCGCTAGCTCGTGCTTGTGCTTGCCATCGTAGTCGGGGTCGGTCCACAGCTCGGAGTATTCACGCGGCGTCTTGTAGGGCAGGTGAGTGCAGGAGTAAAAGGCGAACATCAGGAAGGGCTTCTCGTCTTCGGCACGTTCCTTCAGGCGGTCGATGACTTGGTTCGTGACCACGTCCGGCGTCATGTAGTTGGCGAAGCTGCGCATCTTTGGGAACAGCGCGTGACCCAGGCGGTTGTCGAAGAACAGCGGCAGGATTTGATGATGCAGGAAGACCACCTCGCTCATGTAGATGCGGAAGTTATCGAAGTCGGACACGATGATGTCTTCGAAGCCCATCGGCAGCTCATTGAAGCCACAGGCGCACCAGTCGCCGATGACGGACGTGTCGTAGCCCTGCGCGCGCAGCGTGCCTGCGAGACTTGGGGACTCGGCATTCGCGCGCTTCACCATGGCCTTGGTCGGGAACATGTGATGAATCCCGTGTGTGTGCGGATACTGGCTGGAAAACATGGTCGTCATCGACTCCAGCGTGGAGGCGATCGGCGTGAGGCACTTGCCGAAGTTCACGCCACCTGCCGCCAGCGCATCAATGCTCGGCGATGTGGGCCGCGTGTGGCCATTGCAGCCCAGGCGATCACCGCGCAACGAGTCGGAGGCGATGATTAGGATGTTTTTGGGCCGGGGTTTGGTCTTCAGCCCAGCCAGCTCATTGGCCGTGTCGCGATTCAATCCATAACCCGTGGCGGCAAACACAACGAGCGCAGCCAACGGCAGCCCCAAGGCCACGCGGCGAGAGAAGAGTAGGTGGCGCAGTTGATGCAGGTAGAACACCACGGCGAGCAAAATCACCGCCGGAGGGAAGGCTTGCATGACCAGCACCTGCACCGCGTTTTGAACCGTCAGCCCCAGCCAGCTGCCAATCCATGAGAACCAGCCTTCCATGTAGCGATAGTCGCCAAAGTAAGGCCGCTCCTGAACCAGGCGCAAAATGAAGCACCCATAACCGAGCACGGCGAACACGGCTGTGCGCAGGATGATGCCCCGCCGGGTGAAGCCCACCCGCTGATGCCAGAGCATCACGGGCGGATAAAGCAGCACAATGAAGATAGCCGCGACCAGAACGTAGCCTTTTAGCACCACCACATTGCTCCACAGCAGATACCACCAGTGATCTCGAATGGCCACCTCGGTGAACCGATTGTTGAAGCCGTAAGTGTTGCCCGCGAAGCTGCTGATGGCGCTGACATACCAAAGTGCCAGTGTGCCTGCCACGGTCATGGCCACTAGCTTGAAGACTTGGCGCGGGGTGAGAGGGGTTCGGAGAGAGTCGAAGTCAGCAGGCATGGTTGGGGCAAGTCCAAGAACCTACGTTCGCGGATGACAGGACTGTCGCAGAATTTATCCAGGACATGTTGAGTAGCAACAAGGGCGCAAGTCTGTGATCCCACGGCACAAAAAGACGCAAAGGCATCATCCTAGGCCGAGAGGGGCGCAGTTTGGGCTCGTTCTTTGGCTTAGTTCACCGCTAATCTCTGCGCCGCTATGATGAAGTTGCTCCCTTTGCTCCTGCTTGCCTGCTGCGCCGTTCGGGCCTTTGGCGCTGATTTGCCCCCGGACAAGGCCAGCGAGATTCCTGCCAGCGCGCAGCGTCCGGTCGTCGTCACGCGTGGCACTGAGCACTTCGCACTGCGCACTCCCGAAGCGACCTTGCCCACAGGCTATTCTTTGACCGTCGCTGCGGCTGCTCCGCTGGTGCTTCACCCCATCGCCGGTTGAACGAACGCTGGCGCGGGAGGCAGGCATTTGGCGGAGCTAGGGGGCATGGGGGAGAGTGTAGGTTGATTGGTCGCATTTTTGCAAGGTCATT
>CAXNNN010000398.1:0-4156 GCA_964203095.1 Verrucomicrobiaceae bacterium
TTCCGGCTCCGCTCGGGGCTACGCCCCCTCGCTCCACCTGCACTACAGAACCTGTGTCGCGTCGCAAGCGTCTTGCATCAGCACGAAACCAAACGAAAATCACCCCACCATCCGCATGATGGTTTTAACGAATCAGCGGACATCCCCCCAAAAAAGATACCGCGCAAAGTCACTTCGATTGGCTATCACTAGCACGGCAGCTATCCATGCAACATGAGGTGCTGTAGGTAGCACGCGGCGCAAAATGCCCATTATCAATGCCGCATTCAAAAAAAGAAGACTAGCGGCGAACCAGAGAAAAGGTTCCAAACGATAGCCGGCAAAAGATGCGACAAAAGCATGGCCAATTACCAGCAAAGGCCGGTTTTGCGAAGTTTCTATGTCCCAATCCCAAAGAGGTGCGGGTCTAACTGCCAAGCACTCATCCACGCCACTCCAAAAATGGATCTTCAGCGGTTGATAGTAAGTCACGAAGGTCAACACCAGGAGCAGAAGAAGGCCCACAAGGATTTTGACCTTAGTTTGGATAGTCGCAGCAGAACCAACAACAGGCCGATAATCCAGCCCATTACGCCGAGTATAAAACACCCAACCAATTAGCAAAAATGCGAGGAGACCGAAGAAGGCCAGCACCATTCCTGGGTCAAAAACAACAGGTTTGAATTTCAGCCATAAAAGCGGTGTTCCAATGATCACCAAAAACGCGGCGATGAAGGCCAGATCGACCTTGATGCTTGATCTCACCACTTGCACTGCTGGATTTGCAGAAGCTTCGCTTAACGATGATTGCATAAGCGATTTCCCATAGCAGGCGGTATTCCATTTGGCAAAATGCTATTTTCTGCCAAGCGCACCAGACCCCTTGATAGCATTGCTCTTCAGGTTCATTCCTTCCGACCTGATCCTTTCCCCATGCTCACCATCGCCGTCACCGCCCCGCACGAACTCACGCTGCTCGATACGCCCGTGCCGAAACCTAGCCCGTATCAGGCCCTGGTCAAAACTGAGCGAGCCTGCATCTGCAACCAGACCGACAGCGAGCTGCTCAGCGGTCGCTTCCCGGGCATGGAGCACGCCATTCCTTTTGCTCTCGGTCATGAGAGCGTGGGCACTGTGCTCGAAGTCGGGGCCAAGGTGCGCGCCTTCAAGCCGGGGGATCGTGTGGTCGGGGGTCTCGTCTTTGACCTGCAAACCGAAGGTCTCGACTCTGGCTGGGGCGGCTTCTGCGAATACACGCTGGCCAATGATCACGAAGCGATGGTGAACGATGGAGTGGCTAATGAAGCCAATGGCTGGGTGGAAGTCTTCGAGATTCAGACGCGTGTTGATGACGACATTCCGCCTGAGCAAGCCGTGCTGCTCTGCACGTGGCGCGAGGTGCTGGGGGCCTTCCGTGACTTCCATCTGAAGCCCGGTGACGACATCCTCATTTATGGCGGCGGTCCCGTCGGCCTAAGCTTCGTGCGCTGTGCGCGCTTGATGGGCCTGGGCTGGATCGGCCTCGTGGATCGCCATGCCGACAAGCAAGGCAAGGCGCTCGCCTTTGGTGCTGATGCGGTCTTTGCACCCAACGATCCGGCCTTGGCTGAACTGCCCAAGCAGCGCGGCAAGAAGCTGGATGCGGTCATTGATGCCGTGGGCAAGGCGAGCATCACCCACGCCTCGCTACCGCTCATCAAACGCGGTGGCAGCATGTGCATCTATGGTGTGCTCACCGACCCGGTGCTGCACGTGGAGAAGTCACGCGCGGATTTCAACTTTAATCTCTTCGTGCATCAGTGGCCGACACGCCGCTATGAGAAGGAAGCCCAGCCGCAGCTCTGCCAGTGGATTCGTGAAGGCAAGCTAAGCTCGGCCGACTTCATCACGCATACCTTCGCCATCCGCGACATCCAGCAAGGCTTCGATGCCGTGCACGAGCGCAAGGTGATCAAGGCGCTGCTGACTTACTGAGCCTCCACCAGCGTGGGCTTCACGCGCAGACACCTTACCTTACCGCCCGTTTCCCATCCTGGCGGATGCAGCAACAGCCCGTGCAAATGCGTGGGCTTGTCGCCGAGGATGAACTCCGCTTTGATCAGCGTGAAGGTGATCGCTCCATTCTCGGCCATGTGGATGACCTGTGGCTTGTTGCTATCAATGAGGCCGTCCTCGGTGAAGAAGATGATCTTCGCGGCGGCCTCAGCGCTAATTTTTACCGCATTTGGTTGGGGTGTGAGAGTCAGGGCGATGGTCTTATCGGACTCTGCAGCGCTGGCTTGCCACGCCTCACTTTCTGAGGGACGCAGCGCCCGTTCGTGCTCGAACTTGGTTCGCCACTCGGCATCATAGGCAGGCGCGTCGGAGTGCTTCACTGGCAGTTCGATGACCAAGTCTTTGAAGCCTGGGTTGCACTCCTGATTGCAGCTCATCCATGATGCTTTGCCACCGAGCTTCACGACGCTGCCCTCTTTCAGACCGGCAGGTGGCGTGATGCGGATTGGCAGCACCACATCGCGCTCGTAGCCCTGCGCCTTGATCTGAAACATCAGCACGGGCTCCGGTTCGGGCCAATCAATCGGCTCCGCCTTGAAGCCCGCTGGCAGGTTTTGCCAAGCGATGCCTGTCGGCACGCCGACAATACCAGGATGCTGCCAATAGGTGTGGTAGCCCTGCCCGTGGTGCAGCGCTAGCCCCACATAAAACGGCTCACCAGGGCGGATGCTTTTCACCTCGCTGACCAGACGAATCTCCAGCGGCACTGCCGCTTTCACAGTGGAGGCGCAGCAGAGCAGCAGAGGAAGAAATCGCAGCCAAGTCATGACCACTCTCATACGCTGTCCGCCCGGCGCTGCATCTTTGATCTGAATCAAAAGGTGCGCCAATTGCTACCAAAGTTGCGATCTTCAAGCCGTCGGGACGGACCTGTTTTTCCCAAAGGAACCCCGGCAAAATCATCACCAGAAAAGTGACAAGACTGCCACCTTAGGAGGATGACACCAGGCTTTCTAACAATTACAATTCCGGCATGTCTGAATGGCGCTCGTTGCCAAAACCTGAATCCCTATGAAAACACATCTCAACCTTCCATCTGCCTGGAAAGCCTTCTCCTCGCTCTTGTGCCTGTGGCTGATTTTAGCAGGCCTGCCCTGCTCCGTCGTCGCCGCCGAGCTGACCTTTCAAAAGCTGTTTGGCCGATGGGCAGCGATTGCTCCGGCTCAGCCTAACATGGGCTATGGGGCATTCACCACGGCTCTGTCAGACAAGTGGGCATTGGTAAGCGCTCCGGGAGCTGAATACAAGGCCGGTGACGCGATCAGCGGTGGAGGCGTGGTGCAGGTTTTCAATGCTGCGACGGGGGCCTGGGTTCGCAGGCTCAGTCTTCCGACGGTTTTGGTGCACGCCTATGGGTTTGGCGAGTCGCTAGCGATCAGCGGAGACTTGGCGCTGATCGGCGCGCGGGGCGGCGACAGCCAGAACGGCGCGGCTCATTTGTTCAACCTTGCCACCGGAGCGTTGGTGCGGACGCTGGTGCCCATTGACGGAGTCACCAACAACCACTTCGGAAGCTCGGTCGCCATCAGCGGCAGCACGCTAATCGTGGGTGCTTATGGGCAGACAGCCTTCCTCCCGGGAATCGCTGGCGTGCAGGGTGCCGTTTACCTTTTCGATCTGGCCACTGGCCTGCAACTGGCCAAGCTACAGGCTGCCGACGGAGGATTGGGCGATTTGTTCGGCTACAGCGTGGCCGTGGAAGGTGGGATTCTCGCCATTGGCTCTCCGGACAACAACGCCGGGCGTGGCGCGGTTTACTTCTACGATCTCTCGACGCAATCACTGATCCAGAAGTTTCAGCCCAATTTTTCCGATGCGAATGACGGCGTGGGCACTGCCCTCGCGATGCATGAAGGGCGGGTGGTGATAGGATGTTTCGACGAGAAGGTCTTCTACTATGACCTGGAAGATGGCACCGACTTTGAACTCAACACCTTTGGTCAGGGCTCCAGTTATGGGGAAAGTGTCGCGATCCACGGACCTCTGATCGCCGTCAGCGAATACTCCGCTGACAGCGACAACGGAGCCGTGCATCTCTTCAATGCACAGACGGGGGCATTAGTGCGCAGCGTCAAGGCGCCCAATGATGACGAGCTGGGTTTTGGCACATCGTTGTCGTTGC
>CAXNNN010000399.1:0-4135 GCA_964203095.1 Verrucomicrobiaceae bacterium
TGGACGGCCTCGTGCAAACGCATCATCTCGGCTTCCGCATTGGGCCGCGATTGAATGCGGCGGGTCGCCTGGACACCGCGCTCACGTCTTTGAATGTGCTGCTGGCCACCGATCACACGGAGGCGATGGAAGGCGCGCAGATGCTGGACATGCACAACCGCGAGCGCCAGACGGTTGAGAACCTCGTCTTCAAGGAAGCGGAAGCGATGCTGCAAACGCTCGGCTCGCTGGATGACCTGCCCAGCATCGTGCTTGGCTCACGCGACTGGCATCCCGGCGTGGTCGGCATCGTCGCCTCGCGCATCTCCCGCATGTGCCATCGCCCTGCCATCTTGATCGCCATCGCCGAAGACGGCATGGGTAAGGGCAGCGGTCGCAGCATCCCCGGCATCAGTTTGGTCGAGGCCATCGAGCCCTGCCGCAGGTTATTGGAAAAGGGCGGGGGACACGCCATGGCCATTGGCCTCAGCGTGCAGGAGCACAACATCGACGCCTTCCGCACCGCCTTTGCCGACGTCATTCGCGGAAAGCTCGCCAGCGACAACCTCGTGCCCATCCTCGAACTCGATGGCGAGCTGCGCCTACGCGACATGACCAGCGATTTCCTGGAGCAATACACGCTCATGGAACCCTACGGCCAGGGCAACCCTGAGCCCATCTTCCTCTGCCATGGCGTCACCCCGCGCCTGCCCGGTCGCGTCATGCGTGAGAAGCACCTGCGCGTGATGCTCCGCCAAGAAGGCGCGCAGCAAGACGCTATCTACTTCAACGCCCCGCTCAACGAACTCCCGCCCCCCCCCTGGGATGTCGCCCTGCGCCTGCAACGCAACTGGTTCCGCGGCAGCGAGAGCTGGCAGTTCACGATCGAGGGGATTCGGGCGGCGGAGGTATAGCTTCGCAGAGCTAGCTACCCAAGCTGCCTGATGGCAAGTTCGAAGTCCCTCATGCCAGCAACGCACAATGCCCGTCACGCGGAGCGGTGACGGCTACTTTCGCTGATGCCCCTTCAACACATCTTCAAATCATGATGCGTTGATATGACCAGTTGAAAGCCCCGAGTGTTTCACTACCATAGAGCCATGTCCAAAGGCTCCGCTATCCGGTCTGAACTCGAAGCTCTCATGCGCCAGCGCATCGTCGTCATTGATGGCGCGATGGGCACGACGATCCGTGAATACAAGACTAAGGGCTTGCTCAATGAAGCCGAAGCGCGGGGCACACGCTTCAAAGACAACGACAAGGACTTGCTGAACAACGGCGACATCCTTTCGGTGACGAAACCGGAGATCATTGAGGACATTCATCGGCGCTTCCTCGAAGCAGGGGCGGACATCATTGAGACGAACACCTTCTCGGGCACGAGCATCGCGCAGAGCGAGTTCTTCGTGGAGGACCCGCGCGAGAAGGGCGGGCGCAAAGATCCGGAGTTCTTCCAGAAGATCATCGAGGACAAGTTCCTCAACGACCTCGCGTGGGAGATCAACTTTGAGTCGGCACGGCAGTGCCGGAAGTGGGCGGACATCGTGGGTGAGAAGACGGGGCGGAAGCGCTACGTCGCAGGTGCGGTGGGGCCGTTGACGGTGTCGCTGTCGCAGTTCCCGGACTTGCAAGACCTGAGCTTCCGCTACGTGACCTTTGACCAAGTGAAGGCGGCGTATGCGCATCAGATTCGCGCCTTGATCGCGGGTGGCGTGGACACGTTGCTGGTCGAGACGATCTTCGATTCGCTCAATGCGAAGGCCGCGCTGGTGGCGATTCGTGAAGTACTGGATGCCGATGGCGTCGAGTTGCCGATTCAGATCAGCGCAGCGGTCGGACCTGGCGGTGAGACGATGATCTCGGGCCAGATGACCGAGGCTTATCTCAATGCGATGCGGCATGTGAAGCCGCTGTCCATTGGCCTGAACTGCTCGCTCGGCCCAGATAAAATGCGGCCATTCCTGGAGGAACTCGCGACCAAAGCCGACTGCTTTGTGTCCGCGTATCCAAACGCCGGAATGCCCAATCCGTTGGCACCGACGGGGTTCGATTTGCTGCCGCAGGACATGGCGAACTACGCCATCGACTTCGCCAAGAGCGGCTTCGTCAACATCATGGGCGGCTGCTGCGGCAACACGCCGGCGCACATCGCAGCCATCGCAAAGGCGGTGGAAGGCATCGAGCCGCGCCATGTGCCGCAGCCTGAGAAGCTGATGCGTTTGTCCGGCTCCATGCCGTTCAACCTGACGAGCAACGCCAACTACCTCATGATTGGCGAGCGCACGAACGTGGCGGGTTCACCGAAGTTCGCCAAACTCATCAAAGAGAGCAATCTCGAGGAGGCCGTGAAGGTCGCTCGTCAGCAGGTCGAGAACGGCGCGAACGTCATCGACGTGTGCATGGACGAAGGTCTCATCGACGGCGTCGAGATGATGACCAAGTTCCTCGCTCTGCTGCAAACCGAGCCCGAGGTCACGCGCGTGCCAATCATGGTGGACTCCTCGAAATGGGAAGTCATCGAGGCCGGACTGAAGATGCTGCAAGGCAAAGGGATCGCGAACTCCATCTCCCTGAAGGAAGGCGAGGAGGCATTCCGCGACCGTGCGCACACGATCAAGCGCTACGGTGCTGCGACGGTCGTGATGGCCTTCGACGAGCAAGGCCAAGCCGCGACGTACGACGAGAAGATCCGCATCTGCGAGCGCGCCTACCGCATCCTCGTCGATGACGTGGGCTTCCCGCCGGAAGACATTATCTTTGACCCGAACATCCTGACCGTCGCGACCGGCATGGAGGAGCACAATAACTACGCGCTCGACTTCATCAACGCCACGCGCTGGATCAAACAGAACCTCCCCGGCGCGAAGGTCAGCGGCGGCGTAAGCAACATCAGCTTCAGCTTCCGCGGCAACAACAAGGTGCGCGAGGCGATGCACAGCGCCTTCCTCTTCCACGCGATCAAGGCGGGCATGGACATGGGCATCGTGAACGCCGGGATGCTTGAGGTGTATGAAGACATCCCGAAGGAGATGCTCACCAAGGTCGAAGACGTGCTCTTGAATCGCAACCTCGGCGCGACCGAAGCGCTCGTGGAGTATGCCGAGCAGTTCAAAGGCGTCGCTGGCGCGAAGAAGCAGGAAGCCGATCTCGCGTGGCGCGAGACAACGGTCGAGAAGCGCCTGGAGCACGCCCTGCTGCGTGGCTTGACCGACTTTATCATCCCCGACACCGAGGAGGCGCTGGCCAAGTATGGCGTGCCACTGAAGGTCATCGAAGGCCCGCTCATGGACGGCATGAAGGTCGTGGGCGATCTTTTCGGCGAAGGCAAAATGTTCCTGCCGCAGGTGGTGAAATCTGCGCGCGTGATGAAGCAAAGCGTGGCGGTGCTGACGCCGGCGATGGAAGCGGAGAAGCTCAAGAACCCTGTCAGCAAAGGCGCGGGTAGGTTCCTCATCGCCACAGTCAAAGGCGATGTGCATGACATTGGCAAGAACATCGTGGGCGTGGTGCTGGCGTGCAATGGCTTCGAAGTCACCGACATGGGCGTGATGGTGCCGTGCGAGAAGATTCTCGACAAGGCGCGTGAGATTGGCGCGGACGTGATCGGCTTGTCCGGTCTGATCACGCCATCGCTCGATGAAATGATGCACGTCGCGTCCGAGATGGAGCGCCAGGGGTTCAAGGTGCCGCTGCTCATCGGCGGTGCGACCACCAGTGCCGCGCACACCGCGATCAAAATCGCCCCACATTACTCGGGACCTGTGGTGCATGTGCTCGATGCCTCACGCTCAGTGCCAGTGACCACCTCGCTCATCAGCCATGAACACAAGGCTGCTTTCGTCGCTGCCAATGAACGGCGCCACGACGAAATGCGCGCGAAGTATGGCCAGAAGAAGGCCCGCGACATCCTCAGCCTCGACGCCGCCCGTGCGAACAAGTTCACCTGCGACTGGAGCACGGTCGAAATCGCGACACCAGCGTTCACGGGTGTGAAGCGCGTGCTGACCGAAGGTGGCGACATTGCGATCAGCCTCGAAGAATTACGTCGCTTTATTGATTGGTCGCCTTTCTTCCACACCTGGGAATTGCGCGGTCGCTGGAACTCGAAGGAGCAAACCTTCTCCAGTGCCTGGGACGAGGCCGACAAGAAAGCCGG
>CAXNNN010000400.1:0-4134 GCA_964203095.1 Verrucomicrobiaceae bacterium
CGTGATGGCAAGGTCACGCAGCAGGTAAGGATGGATGCGATGGCTCTGGTCAGGGAGGCTGGTGCGCGGACGGCACCAGATCGCCTCCAGACCCATCTCACGTCGCAGGCGTTGCAGCCGCTTGCGGTTGACCTCGATGCCTTGATCGCGCTCCAGCACCGTCACCAGCCGCCGTGATCCCAGGCAGGGATCGCGCAGGTAGAGCTCATCGAGCCGACGCTTGATCTTCACGTTGAGGGCGCACTCCTGTGCTGGCACGTAGTCCAGGCTGGAGCGCGCCACGCCCAGCAGTTCGCCTTGGGTTCTCATGCTCAGCGTTGCGTGTCGAGGTTCAATGAGCTGGGCAGCCCGCTCCACACGCCGAGCTGCTTGGATTTTTTTACCACAAAGTCCAGCTTCACGGTGAGTTCGCCGATCTTGGAGTGCAGATCAGTGCGCTCCGCGCTGAAGTCCGCCACGGCGGCCTGTTGCTTACCGCTCTCAAACACGCTGCTGGCCTGCGCGCTGAGCTTCTTTTTCCATTCCGACACCTGCACAGGATGCACGTCGAACTCCTTGGCAATTTGCTGCACCGTCATGAGCCCTTTGAGGGCTTCCAAAGCCACGCGGGCCTTGAACTCGGGATCATGTCTTTTGCGTTTTGCTTTCACTTGGTTTGTTGGTGTTTGGGTTGTCAGCCACACACCGCAACCATCAAAAACTATTAACTCCACGACTGGCCCAAATTCCGGGGTCCACCTCAGTCCAAGGCCATCAAGGAAGGCCTGGCGTGATCAACAGCCTTCAGCGCCTCGTCCACCATTCCTGAATCGCTGGTTCCCCACGGTCAGGCAGATGAAGCTGTCTTTGATCCTGCCGATGGATTCCAAGCCGATACTGCCGGATGATCCCAACGACTTTTTTTGGCACTCTCGGCTCCGGTGAGGGGAAAGAGAGTGATGCAACTCACTCAACCCTGCCCGCCCCTGTGGAACCGCGCCTGTCTCGGCGGGGTTTGGTTTTTGATTTCCGTGCTTGGAATTGTTGTGCCTTCGGTCTTGGCGGATGACAAAGCGGAGCAACTTTTTGTGCGTCGCATCGTGCCGCTCTTTCATGAGAAGTGTCTCGCTTGTCATGGCAATGACGAGGCGAAGATCAAAGGCGGGCTGGATATGCGGACGCTCGCTTCCACACTAAAAGGTGGCGACAGCGAGAAACCGGGGCTCATCTCTGGCAAGCCGGAGGAGAGTCCGCTGTATCTCGCGGTGACGCGGAAGCACGATGCCTGGGAGCCGATGCCGCCAAAGGAAGCGGACAAGCTTTACGCGGAGCAGATGGCGTGGATCAAAGACTGGATCGCGGGCGGTGCGCCCTGGCTGGATGAGGCGCGGCAAACGCAAATCGCCAAGGCAAATGAGGCGAAGTGGTCTGCGGAGGATGGCATCACAGTGAAGACGACGGGAGCCTTGTCGCCCGAGTGGGCGAATCGGAAATACAAACCGGAGGGGCTGTGGGCTTATCAGCCGGTCCGGCAGATTGGAGTGATGGAGTATTGGAGTGATGCGGTTTCCAACACTCGAGCACGCCACAAATCCATTCCTCCCCCGCACCCTATCGACACGCTGATCGCTGCGAAGATGCCTGCTGGCCTGAAGCCAGCGCCTGCGGCTGACGCGCGCACGTTGATCCGCCGCGCCTCGTTTGACCTCACCGGACTGCCGCCGACACCGGAGGAAGTCGCGGCGTTTGAGAGCAGTTACTCGAAGGACGCGAACGCGGCGGTGACGACGCTCATCGACCGCCTGCTCGACTCTCCGCATTACGGCGAGCGCATGGCGCAGCACTGGCTGGATGTCACTCGCTACGCGGACTCGTCGGGCTTCTCGAATGACTACGAGCGTGGGAATGCCTGGCGCTATCGCGATTACGTGGTGCGCTCCTTCAACCGGGACAAGCCCTATGATCAATTCATCAAGGAGCAGATCGCGGGGGACGAGATTGACGCCAACGACCCTGAGAAGGTCATCGCAACGGGTTTCCTGCGCACGGGGCCGTGGGAGCTGACCGGCATGGAGGTCGAGAAGATCGCCCGCCAGCGCTTTCTCGATGATGTGACCAACAGCGTGGGCGAAACCTTCCTCGCGCATTCGCTGCAGTGCGCCCGCTGTCACGATCACAAGTTCGATCCGGTGCCCACGCATGATTACTACTCGATTCAGGCGGTGTTTGCGACGACCCAGCTCTCGGAGCGGGCCGCGCCTTTTCTTCCAGAGGAGAACACTCAGGGCTTCGAAGAGCGCGCCTATTTGGAAAAGAGCCTCGCGGAATATGAGTCCGTCCTGACGAAGCTTGACACCGTTTTATTGGAGAGCGCCGCGCGTTGGTTCAAGGACAGCGGCAAGGACCCGACCAAGTGGAATGCCGCCGTCGCGGCCGCGCGAAACCCCGCAGCTCCGAAGCAAGGCCCCGCCAGGAAACTCGGCAAGTATTCGGACCTGTTCGCCGCCGCAAGAACCGCGCTCACCAACGCCGGTGCGCCGGAAGGAGACTTCCCCCCGAAACTGGTCGGCTTCACACCCGAACAGTTCGGCATGGAACGAGTGGCACGAAAAGGCTTGGAGCGGCTCCGGTGGGAACTTGATCGCTACGAACCCTATGCTCTCGCGGTTTATGGCGGTCGCACCCGGCAATACAAAACAGTCTTTGCCCCGCTGCGGATGCCCCCTGACCGGATGAGCGCGGGTGAGCTGGAAGAGACCTGCATCCTCACCGGTGGCGATCCCTTTGCCTCCGGCACCAAGGTCAAACCGGGCGTGCTCAGCGTGCATGGCTTTGTGCAAAAGACGCCCATTCCCGACACCATCGAAGGGCGCCGCAAAGCCTTCGCCGAATGGGTCGCCAGCTCGGACAATCCGCTGACCTCAAGAGCCATCGTGAATCGCGTGTGGATGTGGCACTTCGGCCAGCCGCTCGCGGGGAATCCAAACAACTTCGGCAGCACCGGCAAAAAGCCCACTCACCCCGAACTGCTGGACTGGCTCGCGGCAAACTTTGTGGAGAGCGGCTGGAGCTTCAAGGCACTGCACCGCCTCATCATGACCTCGGATGCCTATCGACGCAGCGCCATGTATCCTGATTTGAAGGCCCTGCGGGAGAAAGACGCCCTCAGCACCAGCTACGCCGTCTTTGCACCGCGCCGCCTCAGCGCGGAAGAGCTGCGGGATGCCATGCTGGCGGCCACGGGCGAGCTGAATCGCACCCTCGGCGGCATCCCGAACCGGCCTGAGATCAACCTGGAAGCTGCCCTGCAACCACGCCAGGTCATGGGCACCTTTGCCTCCGCCTGGGTGCCCAATCCCAAGCCTGAGCAGCGCCACCGACGCTCACTCTACGCCCTGAAACTGCGCGGCCTCACCGACCCGATGCTGGAGGTCTTCAACGCGCCCGCACCGGACTTCTCCTGCGAGCGCCGCGAGGCCAGCACCGTCACGCCGCAGGTCTTCAGCTTGTTCAACGGCCAGAGCACGCAATCTCGTGCACTCGCGCTGGCGCATCGCGTGCTCGAGGAAGCGCCCGAGGATGAAAAGGCCATCGAGCGGCTCTTCGCTATCGTGTTTTCGCGGGTGCCGAGCGCTCAGGAAAAACGTGACTGCCTCGCGCACTGGCGGGATACAATTCCGCTCGCCCAAACCGCGCCCGCGCCTGCCAAACCGCCGCTCGAAGTCCGCCGCGATGCGGTCGAGGAAAACACCGGCGAGAAGTTCTCTTTCAGTGAGAAGCTGCACGCCTACGCGGAGTTCGTCCCCGACCTTCAACCCGCCGATGTCGATGCCCGCTCCCGCGCCCTGGCCGATGTCTGCCTCGTCCTGCTCAACTCCAACGAGTTCGCGTATGTCTATTAAACCCTTCCTCTGCGCTCTATCGCTCGCCACATCGGCTTCTGCCGCGCCGCCGAACCTCATCCTCATCAATTGCGATGACCTCGGCTACGGAGATCTCGGCTGCTATGGAGCGAACGACATCCGCACGCCGCATCTCGATCGTATGGCGGCGGAAGGCACGCGCTTCACGGACTTCTCCGTGACCTCGGCACTCTGCACGCCCTCGCGGGCCTCCTTGATGACGGGCAAGTATCCCGGCCGTGTCGGGCTTGCC
>CAXNNN010000401.1:0-4129 GCA_964203095.1 Verrucomicrobiaceae bacterium
CATTTCTCGCCAAGCGCACCGTTTTCATAATAGGTAATGCCGGTGGGGGCACCGCCGCCATAGACATCGCCAGCGGGGATCGTCTGTGGATCATCCTGACGCCATTCCGCCATCGGCACAGTTTGGCCAGGGCGCTTGTCGGCTTGCCACGAACGTTTGCCATCAGCGCTGAAGAAGCCGAAGTCACCGCCTTCGATGATGTGGCTGACACGGCAGGCGGGTGGATCGTCGTTGTCGTTCTGGAACATGTCGCCAAAGGACGTGGCGACTTGTTCGTAGCTGTTGCGATAGCCGTAGCCGAGGATGCGGGCATTGGTGCCATCGGGATTGATGCTGCACGTGAAGCCGCCGACATACACGTGGCCATCATCGCTGGCCTCGCCCGCCCAGGTGTTGTTCAGGTAGGCACCGCCGATGCGGAAGGTCTTCTCGCTCTTGTCGGTGAACAGCGCGCCGCAGTTGCCATTGCTAAAGATCCAGCGGCCATCCGGGCTGTGCGAGATGGAGTGCAGGGAATGATCGTGCTGCGCCTGCTCGAAGCCCGTGAGCAGCACTTCGCGCTTGTCCACGGCAGCGTCGAACTTGAGGTCGCGATTCACGTCGGTGTAAACGATGACGTTGGGTGTGTTGGACACCACGATGACGTTGTCGAAAACGGCGACGCCGAGTGGCGCTCCGAGTTCCTTGTCCTGCACGAAGGTGTGCGACTTGTCGGCGGTGCCATCGTGATCCGTGTCTTCGAGCACGACGATGCGGTCTCCGGCCTCGCGGAAGCCTGCCTTGCGTCGGTAGTTCACCCCCTCCGCGACCCAGAGCCGACCCGCGGCATCCACGTCCATGTTGGTGGGGTTGAAAAGCTGCGGTGACTTGGCCCAGAGCCTGACTTCCAAGCCTTCAGGCACGGTCAGCGATTTCGCATCCAAATGGTCCTCGGGAATCTCGCCGACCTTGAAGGGCTTCGCATGAGCGGTGGGCGAGAACGCAGCTTTTCCGGGCTCGAAGACCTTTTTATTATTGGGCTTCTGCTGAGCGGCGACAGAGCCTGCGATGAGGGCAAGGATGAGAACGGATCGAATCATGGTGGAGAATGGGCCTACGCCCACCGCTAGCGACTTCTTGCCCGGCTGCCAAGAGTGTTTCCGTGGTTGCCCTCGCAATATGTGAACAGGTCGCGCGTTTGAGTGGCTGTGAAAGCCTCGACCTTCGCCTTCTGTCTTGCCTCGCTGTGCACGCTGTCTTTGACCGGACAGGCCCAAACGAAAACCACCGCGCCCAAGAAGCCGCCCTTCGTGGTGCCGCCGGATGTGAATGGCTTGAAGACCATCATCGCTCCGGTCACCAGTCAGCGTGCCTTGAATGTCGCGGTCTTTAGCGGAAGCGGGTCACCGCAGAGCAGTGTCGATGTCGTGGTGAAGGCTGTGGGGCATATTGAGGGTGCCAAAGCCACCGTGTTGAAAGGCACCGAGATTGGGACGACGGACTTGAAGGCCTTTGATGTCATCGCTTTTCCAGGCGGGTCAGGCTCGGGCCAATCGAAAACCTTGGGCGAGGCGGGCCTAAAGAACGTGCGTGAGTTCGTTCGTGGAGGCGGTGGTTACGTGGGCATCTGCGCTGGGGCTTATCTGGCGTGCTCGAATTTCAGCTGGGGCCTGGGCATTCTGGATGCAGGCACGGTCTCCAGTAAATGGCGTCGTGGCGTGGGCATTGTCGAACTCGAATCGACTGAGGCAGGTCCATCACTTTTGGGCAAGGTGGATGGCCGATTCAAGGTTCGCTATGCCAATGGTCCCATCATCAAGCCTGCGGGCCGCGCCGACTTGCCCGACTATCAGCCGTTGACGCTGTTCCGCACGGAGATGGCTGAGAATGGCACGCCTGTGGGCGTCATGGTCAACTCGCCCGCCCAAGCCATCAGCACCTTTGGCAAAGGGCGGGTCTTCATTTCCAGCCCGCACCCAGAGGGCACACCCGGGCTGGAGCACCTGATCCCGCGTGGCATCGTGTGGGCTAGTGGGCAAGAGGTGAAGTAGCGCGGGGCCGCTCTTGCAGTGCGGGATCGCCCGCGCATCATGCGGCCGATGAACATCGTTTTTCTCGACGCCTTTACCGCGAATCCCGGCGACCAGTCCTGGGCTAATTTTGAAGCCTTGGGCACCTGCACCTTCTATGACCGGACGCCGCCGGACCAAGTGGTGGAGCGCGCCAAGGACGCGCAGATTGTCATCACCAACAAGGCCCTGCTGCCGCGCCAGACCATTGAGGCACTGCCGAAGCTGAAATACATCGGCGTCATCGCCACGGGCGTGAATATTGTCGATGTCGCAGTGGCCAAGGAGCGCGGCATCGTCGTTGCCAATGTGCCGGGCTACAGCACGCCGAGCGTGGCGCAGCTGGCGTTTGCTTTGCTTTTGGAGCTGACCAATCGCACTGGACATCACGCCGCCGAAGTGACCGCGGGACGCTGGGCTGCGTGCCCGGATTTCTGCTTCTGGGACTTCCCGCTGGTGGAGTTGCAAGGCAAGACCTTGGGCCTCGTGGGGCTGGGCGAGATCGGGCAGGCCACGGCACGCATCGCGCAGGCCTTTGGCATGAAGGTGATCGCCACCCGTCGCACTTGGGCCGTGCCACCGCCGGGAGGCATCACGCCCGTCTCGCTGGAGGAGGTCCTATCGCAGAGCGATGTGGTCAGCCTGCACTGCCCGCTGACCGACGCGACCAAGCATCTCATCAACGCCGAATCGCTGAAAAAGATGAAGCCCACGGCTTACCTGATCAACACGGCGCGTGGTCCGCTGATCGACGATCAAGCGCTGGCTGATGCCTTGAATGAACGCCGACTCGCCGGTGCGGGATTGGATGTGCTTAGCATTGAGCCGCCACCGCCGGGCAATCCTTTGTTCACTGCCAAGAACTGCCTTATCACCCCGCACATCGCCTGGGCCAGCGGTGCCGCGCGCACTCGGTTGCTGAAGATTGCTGCCGAGAACCTGCGGCAGTTCCTCGCGGGCACGCCGGTGAATGTGGTGGGCTAACCAGCGCCCGAAGATAAGCTTCCTCGCTTGACCAGACGGCCTACAGGTCGAACTACACGGCTACCTTTTCACTTATCCGTTTCTACTTTTACCCATGCCCCAAGACCACATCACCAACGTCCTCGCTGAACGCTATGCCTCACCTGCCATGCGCGCCATCTGGAGTGGCGAGGGCAAAGTCCGGCTGGAACGTGACTACTGGATCGCGGTGCTGAAGGGCCAGGCGGATCTCGGCATTCCGGTGCCAGACGGTGTGATCGAGAGCTACGAGCGGGTGAAGGACCAGATCAATCTGGAGTCGATCATGCAGCGTGAGCGCGTCACTCGGCATGATGTGAAGGCGCGCATTGAGGAGTTCTGCGATCTTGCGGGTCATGAGCATCTGCACAAGGGCATGACCAGTCGTGACCTGACCGAGAACGTGGAGCAACTGCAAGTCTTCCGCGCGCTGCAAGTCATCGAGACCAAAAGCATCGCTGCGCTGATCCGTTTCTCGAAGCGTGCCACACAACTCCGCGACATCCCGTTCACGGCCCGCACCCACAATGTTGCGGCGCAGGTCACGACCTTGGGCAAGCGCATCGCCATGTTCGGCGAGGAAATGCTTTTGGCACATCAGAGCCTAGTCAATGTGCTGCAAACCTATCCGGCACGCGGATTGAAAGGCGCAGTCGGCACGCGTCTCGATCAGATTACGCTGTTCAATGGCGACGCCGCCAAGGCACGTGCACTGGAGGAACGCATCCTCGTTCATCTCGGCCTGCCAAAGGCGTTTGATTCCGTCGGCCAGGTCTATCCGCGCAGCCTTGATTTTCGCGCGGTCAGCGTCTTGACCGAGCTGGCCAGCGGCCCCGGCAACTTCGCCAAAACCCTGCGCCTGATGGCCGGTCATGAACTAGCCAGCGAAGGCTTCGCCAAAGGCCAGGTCGGCTCCAGTGCCATGCCGCACAAGATGAACAGCCGCTCCTGCGAGCGCATCAACGGCTTGCACATCGTCTTGAAAGGTTACCTCGCGATGGCGGCCGGGCTGGCGGGTGATCAGTGGAACGAAGGGGATGTCAGCTGCTCCGTGGTGCGCCGTGTGATGCTGCCGGATG
>CAXNNN010000402.1:0-4119 GCA_964203095.1 Verrucomicrobiaceae bacterium
CATCGGCGTCAATGAATTCACTGAGATGCGGCGGGTGCACTAGGTAGAGGCGGTCGTGATCCCAAACGAGGCCACGCGGCGCGTCGATCTCGCAGAAAACCTTCGTCTCGTCCGCGCGTCCGTCGTTGTCCAGATCGCGCAGGCGGATCACACGGCCACGCTTGGGATTGCGCCCGAGCGAGCCGTTGCCATCGCTGCTCACATACAAATCGCCATGCGGTGCGGCGGCGACATAGACGGGGTAGTTGGCAGCGGCGGAGCTGGCGAACAGCGTCGCCCGGAAGCCCATGGACACCTTAACGTCCTTCAGGATCGCGTCCTCCTGGGCGCGGGTGAGTTCGACGATCTTGGGCGGGATGTTGCCTTCCTTCGCATAAGGATCGTTGGCTTTGTCTTGCTGCTTCTGCTGCGTGTCGGTCAGCTTGGGCGCGACGAGTTTCATGCCGGGGCCTTTCAGACGCACCTCGCGGATGCTGGCCCAGCCGCCGCTGGTCTTGCTTAGCGCGTGAATCTTGACGAAGCGAATACCATCGGCCTTGGCGAAGTCGTGCGCATAGGGAGCGGGTTTCTCGTTGGCGCTGCCATCGGCGAGCGTGGTCCAGGCTTTGCCATCGGTGCTGGCCTCGACCTTGTAGCGATACACGCCGTTGTTTTCCCAAGTGGTCTCGATGCCGGTAAGCGCCTGCGGCTTCTCCAGATCAAGCTGAAGCCACTGCGGGTAATCAGGACCGCTGGCGCACCAGCGGGTGCTCTCATCGCCATCGACCGCTCTCCAGGCAAAGTTGTCCTTGCCGGTTTCCTCGCTGCTGGCGGTCGCCTTGATGCCGGTGGCGTCTTTCGGCACGGGCGGTGGCTTTGGGGCTTCGACCGGCTTGGCGGGCACGAAGGTGACTTGGTTCTGGCCCGTGAACGGCGTGAGATACTCGGCGTTCAGCTTGTCGCAGGCCCAGAGCACACCGCGTGTCAGCAGGTCGAGATAACGCGAATCAGCGACGGTGTCGTTGTTGTGGCCGATGGTGGTGCTGAAGCTGCGCGCACCTTGCTTTTCGTTGGTCCAGGCGACTATGGAGGTCACTTCCTTCGTCGTGCCGTCTTTCTGCTTCACCGACTGCTTGCCCATGGCGAGCGGATGCGCGTCGAAGACGTTCAAGTTGTTATACAGTTCCTCCTTGATCGTGGTCCAGTCGGCGAGCGGCTTGGTGATCGGGTGCTCCTTGTCAACAAAGGTGATGGCGATGGGCTCCTGCGGGCCGTGACCGGTGGATTGCAGGCCGAGATGCTTGAACCACTTGTCCTCGCCCGTGCGGAAGCTGTGCATGGCGCAGTGCAGATGCACGGCGGGGATGGTTTTGTGCACGTCCAGGATGCGTTGCAGCACCTCCTTGCTCTTCTCACCTGCGGCGCACTCGTCGTGAATGATGATGTCGTAGCCCTTGGCCCAGTCGGGATTGTCGTAAAGCGGCAGGGGCGGCGACACGGATTTGTCGTCCGTCCACACGACATCGACCTGCACATTGGCGCGGCTTTGGATGCCCTTGGTCAGGATCTCCTGCTGTTTGGCGTAATCATGGCAGCAGCCTCCAGCGATGAGCAGGGCTTTCAGAGGCTTGGATTCGGCGTGAAGGCTGGGACTTCCCAGCAGAGCGACAGCGAGAAGGACGATGACTTTTTTCATGGCAAAGGGGCGGAAAATACGAAACCAAGGCGACGGTCTTGCAACCGCGAAAGCGTGTCGAAATTGATGAATTAGGCGAAGTGCTTCTCAATCGCCTTGATCAGGCCTGGAATGCTGTATTCCTGGGCTTCGATGTGGGGCTTGAGGCCGCGCTCTTTCAGCGCATCGGTAGTGACCGGGCCGATGCTGGCGATCTTCACACCCTTCGGCAATTCCAGGCCCAGCGCGAAGAAGCACTCGACCGTGGATGAACTGGTAAAGGTGATGACATCCGCGCCTTCCTCGGTCATGCGAGCAATGGCGGCTTGATTGTCATCGCGCTCCGGCACGGTGCGATAGGCCAGGGCTTCATCGACGATGGCTCCCATCTTGTTCAGGCCTTCGGCGATGACTTCACGCGCTTCTTCCGCACGCACCCAGAGCACCTTCAAGTGCTCCATGGCTTCGTCTTTCTTGAACTTCTCGATCAGGCCTTCGGCCACGAACTTCTTCTCTGGCATCAGGTCCACGGCCATGTGGTATTCCTTCACCTTCTCAGCGGTGCCAGGTCCGATGACCGCGATCTTGGCGGGCCCGATGCTGCGGGCGTCGCTGTAGAGCTTGTAGAACATCTTGAAGAAGGCCTCCACGCCATTCGGGCTGCTGAAGACGATCCAGTCATAAGTGTAGCAGTCCTGCACCAGTTCACCGAATTCCAGCAGGTTCTTGGGCTCGACAATCTTGATCGTGGGCAACTCAATGACATCCGCGCCGAGCTTGCTCAGCTGCTTGGTCAAGCCACCCGCCTGATGGCGCGTGCGGGTGACGACGATGCGCTTTCCGAACAAGGGGCGGTCCTCGAACCAGTTGATGTTCTCGCGCTCCTTCACCACATCACCAATAACACAGACCGCCGGGGCTTTGAAGCCCGAGACTTTGACTTGCTCAGCGATGGTGCCCAGGGTGCCGACGAGCGTTTGCTGATTGCCGCGCGTAGCCCAGCGGACCAATGCCACCGGCGTGTCGGCACTGGCACCGTGCTTGATGAGTTCCTGCGTGATCTCCATCATGCGCTCCACGCCCATGAGCATGACGCGTGTGCCGGGGGTCTTGGCTAGATGCGCGTAGTCCAGGCTGGATTCTGGCTTGGTGGGGTCTTCGTGTCCGGTGAAAATGGTTAACTGCGAAGCGTGGCTGCGGTGCGTGACCGGGATGCCCGCATAGATCGGACCCGCAATGGAGGACGACACGCCGGGCACGATCTCGTAGCGGATGCCCGCCGCGGCGAGTTCAGCGGCTTCTTCTGCGCCACGACCAAACAGCACGGGATCGCCGCCTTTGAGCCGCGTCACGATCTTTCCTTCCTTTGCCTTGGCCACGATCAGAGCATTGATCTCATCCTGCGTCAGCGTGTGGTCCTTGGCCTTCTTGCCCGCATAAATGCGCTCGCTGTCAGCCCGTGCCATGCGCAGGAACTCAGCATTGCTCAGATAGTCGTAGACGATGACGTCCGCGATCTCGATGCATTCTTTGGCACGCAGGGTGAGCAAGCCAGGATCGCCGGGGCCAGCGCCGACGAGGTAAACGATGCCAGGGGAAGAAGGGGCGGATTTCAAAGGGGGGAAGGGTAGTGGTTGGTGATTGGTTCTTAGTGCTTGGTTTTGAATTCCAATGACTAATGACCAACCACTGATGACTTGGTGACTTTATTCGCGAGTTGCTTGGCTAACTCCAGCGGCTGATCCACGGGCACTGTGGCTTGCAACTCCTGCGGTGCGGCTTGCAGATCGCTTTCGGAGAAAACGCGCACACTCATGTGCAGGTTGCTGTTCTCAAGGGTCGTGTGAGCACCGACGGGCGTCTGGCAGCCTGCACCGAGCAGGCGCAGGAACTCCCGCTCAGCGATCACGCGAGCTTCCGTCATATCGTGATTCAGAGCGCGCACGCAGGCCCGAGACTCCGCGTCGTCCGATCGCACTTCGATGGCGATGGCACCCTGGCCAGCGGCGGGCATGAATATCACGGGATCGAGCACCTGTGCGTGCAACGTTTGGCCGTCGATCTCGATGGTGCTGGTGGCTAGCTTCAACAAGTCGAGACGCAGCACGCCAGCAGTTGCGAGCAGGATGGCATCCAGCGCATTGTCGCCGAGGCACTTGCGGATGCGCGTGGGCACATTGCCGCGCAGTTCGACAATGTTCAGATCGGGTCGCAGCCATTGCAGTTGGCGCGCACGTCGCACGCTGCTGGTGCCGATGCGCGCGCCCTTGGGCAAGGTATCGAGAGTGAAAGGCTGGGCGCTGATGAGCACGTCTTCAATGGGCGCACGTTCCAACACGGAGGCGATGCTAAACTGGGGCTCCAGGGCGGAAGGCACGTCTTTCAGGCTGTGCACGGCGGCGTGGATCTCACCTTTGTCCAAAGCAACCTCCAGTTCCTTGATGAAGATGCCCTTGTCCAGAATG
>CAXNNN010000403.1:0-4117 GCA_964203095.1 Verrucomicrobiaceae bacterium
TCCTGCATTTCTTCCCGCGTCGGCAGCTGATACTCCAGCCACTTTTCAGACTCCAATTCCTCGGCCCTTGCTGGATTCAGCAGGTCGAGGAAGACGAGGTTGTCCGGGAAGGGATACAACTTCTCGTCGTTCCAGTCGATGAGCTGTCCGTGCTGGGTGATGAGGCGAACCATGAGGTAAAAGAATAAGCCACGAAGCTATGCATCGCGGCTCATTATGCCAGAGCGTATTCGCCTTACTTTTCTAGCGGCGGCGACGCACGGTGCCGCGGCCAGTGCGCATCACACTGCGGGCGTGGCTCTCATCATCCAGGATCGAAGTGTATTTGTAGCTGAAGCCTTCCAGCTTGCGGCGCTCGATCTTGCGCTTGATCAGGTTTTCAATCGCTTCCACCTGCTTCATCTCGTCAGCGGCGAAGAGTGTGAAGGCATCGCCTTCCTTCTGCGCTCGCCCCGTGCGGCCAATGCGGTGCACATAGTCCTCCGGGTTGTCTGGAACATTGAAGTTAATCACGTGCGTCACGCCACTGATGTCCAGGCCACGCGCAGCCAAGTCGGTGGCCACGATAATCTCGCAGGTGCCATCGCGGAAGTCTTTCAGCGCCTTCTCACGATCCTTCTGCGCGATGTCGCCATGCATGACCGCGCACTTGTAGTCGCCCATCGCCTTCAGATTGGCGTAGAGCTTGTCGGCTTGCACCTTCATGCGGGTGAAGATCATCGCGCTGTGGAAGTGCGTTTGTTTGAGAATCGAAAGCAGCAATTCCTCGCGCTGTTCACCAGCGACGGGGTAGAGGTAATGGCTGACCGTTTCGGCCGGCGAGAAGCGGATGCCGACCTCGATCGCCTCTGGCTCCTTTAGCGCCCAATCGGCGAGCGACTTGATCTGCGGCGGCATCGTCGCGCTGAAGAACAGCGTCTGGCGAGAGGACGGTGTGCGCTCGACAATGCGGCGCACGTCGGGCAGGAAGCCCATGTCCAACATGCGGTCCACCTCATCGAGAATCAGCACCTCGATCGTGTCCAGCGACACCGTGCCGTCGCCAAGGAAGTCGAGCAGTCGGCCAGGCGTCGCGACCACAATGTCGACACCCTTTTCCAGGCCTTCGCGCTGCTTGCCGTAACCGACGCCCCCATGCACCAGCAGCGTGCGTAGACCGGTGTGGGCGCTCAGCTTCTCAAAGGCCTCGACCACCTGCGCGGCCAGTTCGCGTGTGGGTTCCAGAATCAGGCAGCGCAGCTTTCCAGGCGCACCCAGCTTCGACATGGTGGGCAGGCCAAAGGCGGCCGTCTTGCCGGTGCCGGTCTGCGAAGCCCCAATCACATCACGACCTGCGAGCACGACCGGAGCGGCGCGAGTCTGGATTTCCGTGGGCGACGTGTAGCCTAGGTCACGAATGCCCGCGAGCACTGCAGGGGAGAATCCGAGGGCTTCAAACAGCTCAGGATACGGACCAAGTGGCACCGGCGGCGGTGGGGGAGGGGCCTCTGCCGCAAAGCGCGTCGTTGGGCGCTCTTCGCGCTCAGCACGGGGGGCGCGCTCCTTGCCACGCTCACGGTCGCCGCGGCCAGCACCACCGCCCTCGCGGCGATCACCGCGCTCGGGCCGCTCAGAGCGGGCAGGGCGATCCTTGGCGCGCGGCTCGTGGGCCGTTCTTGGCGCGGGCTTGTGCGTCTTTTGAGCACGGGGCTCGACCTTGACCTTCACCTCCGGCTTCTTCTTGCCTCCGATGAGTTTTTTGATTCCTGCCTTCAGGCGACCTAGCAGGGAGGTCTTCTTCTTTGCAGCGAGCTTGGGGAGGTGGTGCTCGATGTCTTCTTTGCGCGGTTCGGTTCTAGCCATGTTCTTCACAGACCCATGCCGCAAGCGCAGGGCCAATGCAAACGGCATCCTTCACCCGCCTAAGCGGCTCCACAGCGCCGGGCCTAGAATGATAATCCCCACCGAGGCGGCACCCACGCAGGCACATACCACGGCACCCGCGGCCAAGTCCTTCGCCTGCTTGATTAGAGGATCACGCTCCATCGTCACTCGGTCGGCGAGCCGCTCTACCGCCGTGTTGAAAGTCTCGGCGCACCACACCAGCGCGGTGGCCAGCAGAATCAGCGCCCACTCGCTGCGCTCGATCTGCAAACACAACCCCAGCGTGATCACCAGCACCGTCGTCATCAGATGCAGGCGGGCATTGCGCTGGGTCTTGATCAGGAAGGCCAGCCCACGCAGCGCATGACCTAGCCCGATGTTCATCGGCTCAGCTCCCCCTGCGACAGCACTTTGAAGCCCGCGTTGCTCAGCGCCTCAGAGCCGATCTCCACATCGTCCACATGCAGGGCCAGCAGTGGATAGTCACTGGGCCGCGTCAGCAGCGGATAGCTAAAGCGGATATTGATCTCTGCCGCGAGCAGCACGCTCAGGGCGTGCGACAGATCGTGCGAGGTCTCGCGCAGTTCCACCACGACCAGTGGCGCATCAGTGTGCGGGATGCCTCGCTCCATGAACACCGTCTGCGCCGACTCTGGATCGCTCAGCACCATCCGCAGCAGCGTGATCTCTGTCGCCTCCAGCAGGCTCACACCGAGCAGCTCAATGTGGTTCTCCTTCAGCAGCTTCACCAGCGACAGGAAGGTGCCCACGCGATTGTCGAGGAAGACGGAAAGTTGTCGCACCGGAGTGCGCCCAATGATCGTGCCAAAGTCAGGACTGTCCATGACAGCTCAGGGGTAGGGGTTGAGCTCACTCGTAGGACTCCGTCGCCGACCGGCTCGGGTCTTGATACAGCATCACGCGCAGCGGCACGGCGGTCAGCTCGTCATCGTCATGCTCCACGACGAACCGATACAGCCCGGGCTTTTCAAATTTCATCCGCTGGAGATTCAGCACGATGTTGCGCGTGATGAAGGGCGGCCCACCAACGGGGAATGTCGCATCAATGTCCGCTTCGAACGGTGGCATGATGTCCTCATCCTCCGGTCCCTGCGCCTTGATCATCAGCTTGTAGAGCCCGTGGTCCTCAGGATCAAAGAACATGCGCAGGGCGAACGAGCACTGCGGATGCGCCACGGGAAACTCCCGCGTGCACAGGGTGTCGAAGGCCCCCAGAATGCATAGCTTGCCCTGGTAATCAGCGGCGAAGTCACAGAGGGTAGCGAGAAGAATTTGCACCCCTAATACTCGGATAGGGCGGGGGAAATGCAATGGCGGTCTCTGTCTCGGATTGTGCGATCCGACTTGTCGAAAGCTCTGCCGCTCGCTACCACTGGCCGCACATGAGACTCACGCTCCCGCTCGACGACTACCGCGTCACCAAGGACAACTTGCGCATCAAGAAAGCGAAGACCACCGTCAAGCGACTTTACCGAGACGAGGCCCATTACCAGGAGTTGCTCGCCCAGTATCGCAGCGAGATTTCCGAGCTTCAGGAGCAAATGTATGCCCACGACCGCTACGGCCTGCTGCTCATCTTCCAGGCCATGGACGCGGCTGGCAAAGACGGCACCATCAAGCACGTCATGTCCGGCATTGATCCGCAGGGCGTCGAGGTCCACGCCTTCAAGAAGCCCACGCAGGATGAGCTGGATCACGACTACCTCTGGCGCACCAGCACCGTCATGCCACCGCGCGGCCGCATCGGCATCTTCAACCGCAGCTACTATGAAGAGGTGCTCGTCTGCCAGGTGCAACCCGAGATCGTGCAGAACATTCAGCGCCTGCCGCAAGAGCAGCTACAGGACATGAAGAAGCTCTTCAATAAGCGCCGCAGCGACATCGCGCAGTTCGAAGCCTACGCCCAGCGCAACGGCATCCGCATCATCAAGTTCATGCTCCACGTGTCCAAGGACGAGCAGAAGAAGCGCTTCCTGGAGCGCATCGACACCCCCGCGAAGAACTGGAAATTTAACGCCGCCGACGTGCAGGCGCGTGAGAACTGGGACGACTACATGAAGGCTTACGAGCAAGCCATCAATGCCACCGCCAGCCCTGAGTCGCCATGGTATGTGGTGCCTGCCGATGACAAGAAGAACATGCGCCTCATCGTCTCCCTCGCGATCCTCAGCGAGATGAAAAAGCTGCACCTGCACTGGCCCAAGCTGCCCAAGGAACAGCTAGCCGAACTGGC
>CAXNNN010000404.1:0-4109 GCA_964203095.1 Verrucomicrobiaceae bacterium
GGTATTCAGCTACACGAACCACACTCTGCTGCCGGAAGCCCTTGAAAAATGGAGCCTGCCGCTCTTTGGCCGCGTTCTGCCGCGTCATCTGGAGATCATCTATGAAATCAATCGTCGCTTCATGGACGATGTCGAAACCAAGTGGCCTGGTGACGATCATAAGAAGAGCGTGCTCTCCTTGATCGACGAGCGCGGTGCCAAGTCCGTGCGCATGGCGAACCTCAGTGTGCTGGGCGGTCACGCGACCAATGGTGTCGCCGCACTGCACACGCGTCTCTTGGTTGAGCAACTGTTCCCCGAGTTCAACGAGATGTTCCCTGGCCGATTCTTGAACCTGACCAATGGCATCACCTTCCGCCGCTGGCTCATGGTATGCAATCCCGAGCTGACCGCGCTGATCAACGAATCGATCGGTGAAGAGTGGACCCAGGATGCAGGTAAGCTGCGTGCTTTGGACGCCTTTGCCACCGATCCGAACTTCCAGGCTCGCTTCCGTGCCATCAAGTATAAGCACAAGGAGTATCTGGCCACGGTCATCGATAAACTCTGCGGTGTGAAGGTCAGCCCTGATGCGCTGTTCGACGTTCAGATCAAGCGCCTCCATGAATACAAGCGCCAGCACCTGAACCTGCTGCACATCTTGACCCTGTATCGTCGCCTCTTGCAGGACCCCACGGCGGACATTCATCCAAGGGTGTTCGTCTTTGGAGCCAAGGCTGCCCCGGGCTACTACTTGGCCAAGAACATTATCCACGCCATCAACGCCGTCGGTGAGAAGATCAACAATGACCCACGCCTGCATGATCGCCTAAAGGTGGTCTTCCTGCCGAACTACGGCGTCACGCTTGCGGAGAAGATCATCCCCGCCGCCGACCTGTCAGAGCAAATCAGCACCGCTGGCAAGGAGGCTAGTGGCACGGGCAACATGAAGTTGGCGCTCAATGGTGCACTTACCATTGGAACGCTTGACGGAGCAAATGTCGAGATCGGTGAAGAGGTCGGGGACGACAACATCTTCATCTTCGGGCTCACCGTTGAGGAAGTGGAAGCACTGCAAGCCAAGGGCTACAACCCGTGGGAATACTACTGGGCCAACGAAGAGCTGCGTGCCGTCATCGACTGGCTCAGCAGCGACTACTTCACGGGAACTGCAGGCGACTTCAAGCCGATCCGTGATTCCCTGCTCGACCACGGTGACCCTTACCTTGTCTGCGCAGACTATGCTTCCTACATCGCCGCGCATGAAAAGGTGGATGCAGCCTATCGCGACCACGCCAAGTGGGACCAGATGGCCATCTACAACACCGCCCGCGTCGGCAAGTTCAGCAGCGACCGCACCATCCGCGAGTATGCCGACAAGGTGTGGAATCTGCCGAGCGTGACCGTCTCGTAAAGTCGCTGCGGCATTTGCATGGGCGCATGTGCTGGTCATACTCCACGCTTCCATGCCATCCCTGCGCCTGCACCTGCACCTGCACGATACCCTCACCCGCACTGACCGCGAACTCACGCCGCTCGACGGCAAGACGCTCCGCTTCTACTGCTGCGGCCCCACGGTCTATGGGCCTGCGCACATCGGGAACTTCCGCACCTTCGTTGCACAGGATGTTTTCCGTCGTGTCGTCGAAGCCTCAGGCACGCCCACGCTGCATGTGCGCAATCTCACTGATGTCGATGACAAGACCATCCGTGATTCCCAGAAAGCCGGGCAGACGCTGACTAAGTTCACCCAGTTCTGGACCGCGAAGTTTCATGCCGACTGCACTGCCCTGAACACACTGCCGCCGCATGTCGAGCCGAGTGCCGTCGCGCACATTCCTCATCAGGTCGCGATGATCGAAACGCTGATCGAGCGCGGCCATGCCTATGCGGCCGCAGATGGCTCCGTTTATTTCCGCGTGTCCTCGTTCAAGGACTACGGCAAGCTCTCGCACCTGGAGGATCGCGAGCTTCGGCTTGGGGCATCGGAGGCTGCCTCGGCTACCGACAGCGACGAATACACCAAGGACTCGCTGACCGACTTCGCTCTCTGGAAGGCCCGCAAGCCCGAGGACGGCGTCAACTTCTGGCCTAGCCCTTGGGGTGAAGGACGACCCGGCTGGCATCTCGAGTGCAGCGCCATGATTCGCGAGTATCTGGGCGATGACTTCGATCTGCACAGCGGTGGAGTCGATCTGATCTTCCCCCATCACGAGAACGAGATCGCGCAGAGTTGCTGCAGCACGCATGGGAAGTTCGCGCAGCATTGGTTCCACATCGCTCATCTCATGGTCGATGGCGGCAAGATGAGCAAGAGCTTGGGCAATCTCTACACGTTGGAGGACCTGAAAGCGCGCGGCTACTCGGCCAATGAAGTGCGCTATGTCCTGATCGCAGGCCATTACAGCGCGCCACTGAACTTCACCTTCCATAGCCTCGACTCCGCACGGCAGGCCTTGCAGAAGCTGAGCAAGTTCGAGCACTCCCTTCGCACCAAGGCGGGGGCTTCGACGGCTCCGTCGCGCGCTGAGATCCTAGTTCACGGCACCGCAGGCATCTTTGCCGATGCCTGGGCAACTTTGCTAAATGACTTGAATGTCCCGGGAGCCATCGGGGGCGTGTTCTCCAAGATCAAGGAAGCTGACCAGTCCGCGACCGACACGGCCACGGCCAAGTCAAACTGGCTGAGCCTGTGGTTCGTGCTTGAAGCCCTCGGTCTCACACTCCCCATTCCCGAATCCGAAATCGTGGCCGATGTCCCCGCCGACATCCAAGCCCTCGCCCAGCAGCGTTGGGAAGCCAAGGCCGCCAAGGACTGGGCCACGGCTGATACTCTGCGCAAGCAGCTCGAAGCTGCGGGTTGGTTGATCAAGGACAGCAAGGAAGGCTTTACCGTGGTGGCGAAGTAGCTGTCGCATCGTTGGGCAACGAAATGCGTTGCTCAATGCGTCCGTGCCGGTGCGTTGTATGTGGCATCTCTCCCTGCCATGAAAACGTGCTTTGTTGTTCTTGCTGTCCTGTTGGTCTTGGTGGCTTCACTGCCCGCTGCTGAGCTGCGTGCCGGGGTGGCAAGGATCGACATCACCGACCGAACGGTGCCAGTGAATGATCCTTGTTTCGCCAAGGCACTGGTGTTGAAGAGCGGTGAGACAACAGCAGTGCTGATCACGGTGGATGCGGTGGCGATTGGTGAGATCGGGCGCCTTGGCAATGGCTTCCTCGCCACGGTGCGCGAGGCGTTGCAAAAGGACTTGGGCATCCCACCCGCAGGTGTCGTGATCAATGCGAGCCACTGCCATGGCATCGTGCGCGGCGATACAGCTCAGCTGGTGATCGAAGCGGTGAAGCAAGCCGCTACGCAACTGGTGCCGGTGAAAGCCGGAACGGGTGTGGCCGAGGAGAGGCGCATCAGTGAAAATCGTCGGCTGAAGATGAAGGATGGTAGCGAGGTGGACATGCGACGTGCCTACCCCTTGCCGCGTGATGAAGACGTGGCCAGCGTCGGGCCGATTGATCCTGCGGTTGGGCTACTGCGTTTGGATCGTGCGGACGGCTCTCCCTTGGCGGTGCTCTACCACTTTGCCTGCCATCCCATCATGAATCCGCCGAGCAAAGGGAACTCGGCAGACTATCCGGGTTTTGCCTCGAAGGTCATTGAAGACTCTCTCGGCGGTGGAGCGCTGGCTTTCTTTGTGCAGGGCTGTGGTGGGGACATCAACCCTGTGCGCTACAAGGAGGTGTCCCGACCCGCAGATGCGGAGCCGTTGGGGGCAATGCTTGGGGCGACCGTGTTGATGGCTGTGCGGAAGCTGGAGACGAAGACGGGCGCTGAGTTGAAGGTGAGTCGAGACCTCGTCCTGGTGCCTCGCGCTGCGGATTATGAGCGCCGGATGGCCGCGATTCAGGCGGAGCAAGCGAGGTTACTTACGTCATTGAAGCCGACCAACATCAACTTCAAAACCTTCCTGCCCTTGCTGATCCAGCAGCGGCTTTCGCCAGAGTTTCCGTCGCACTACTCGCAGAGTTATCTGCATGATCAAGCGCTGGAGCGGAAGGCGATCTCACAACTGGATGCTGACAATCGTGTGCTGGTCGAGAACTACTTGGCGAACGTCCATAGCATGGAGCAG
>CAXNNN010000405.1:0-4104 GCA_964203095.1 Verrucomicrobiaceae bacterium
ACCCATGGCACCCATGGTGTGAAGCACATTCTCACCCGCAAAGATGTTACCGTAGAGTCGAATGGCCAACGTGAGCGGACGAATCATGATGGAAACCACCTCAATCACACCAACGAAAAGGAAAACCACCGCCACCACCACCCCCATCACACCCTTCAGGCCACCCTTCGGACCAAAGGTATGGACAAGGAAACCCCAAACACCGACCTCACGGATGGTAAGGAAGAGCCACACTAGGAACGCTGAGATCGAAAGCCCCAAGGTCATGTTCAGGTCAGCGGTCGGCGGGCGCAACAGAGGACTGTGCGCTTCCTTCACGGAGAGGAAGCCCGTGCCCTCGCCCCAGCCGATCGTGCCGACGCCTGGGAGCAGCCCGAACCAGTTGGAAATCAGGATGAAAATGAACAAGGTGCCCAGCAGAGGGAAGGCCTTTGGAGCCATCTGCTTGCCCACCACGGCCTCGACTTGGTTGAAAAGAAACTCGACCACCGACTCGAAAATATTCTGCCACTTATGCGGCACCAGCGTCATCCCCTTAGTGGCCTTGGAAGAAACCCAAAGCACCACCCCCAACACAACCAGGGCTACCAAAGTCGAGTTCGTGAAGAAGCCCAGCAGACCCTGCTCCGAATGCGACCATACCGCCTTGGGATCAACGCTGGCGAGCATCGAAGGCATAAACGCAGGCAGTGTGAGAAGGGAAGACATAACGTTGAGAACAGCCCCCTGGGAGGAGCGGGCAGGATGTTTAGCGGGACTGTAAATGAGGGGCAAGATTTATTTGTGAAATTTTTCACAAGCCTCTCGAATCCGTGCTGCCAGCGGCTTGCAGACTCATGCCTCACCTTCGTCATTACGCCCTTGCAAACACGGCAGAGAGCGCGATGAATGGCTTTAACGCCACCTGCATGGATAGCTCAGCGGTAGAGCGGCTCGTTTACACCGAGTTGGTCGGGGGTTCGAATCCCTCTCCGTGCACCACTTTTGGACAAATCGCCGCCGGGTTCACGATTTTCTTCCGTTTCCATGCCCGTCCGCGTGTTCCTTTCCGGCCTGATAGCCCTAGTCTTTGCGCTCACTTTATGGGCTGCTCATCAGGCCAAAAGTAACCGCGCGGAACGCCACCAGGACTTGTTAGTGTTGGTCAGTGATCCTGACCTGCCGCGGGTGAACCCTTACCTGCCCCAAAGCGAGGCCTCGCGCCAACTCGCCGAGTTGATCCACGAGCCACTCTTCAAGCTGAACGCGCAGGGTCAGGTCTCCCCTGCACTGGCCGAGCAGTGGCGCTGGCTGAAACGCGTGACCCTTTGGTTCGAAAACGCAACGGCTGCCTCCGAGGCTCAACAGCGCCTCATGGCTCTGCGCTCTAGCCATTGGCTAGGCTGGCAACTTCAAGCCATGGAACTCGCCAAGACCCAGCTACGCCTGATCTATGTCGATCCCGAAGCGGAGACGCTCCGCCAAACGCTCCAAGCTGCAAAGGCGCGCGTCCTACCTGTGACGACTCTGCGGGTGACTTCCGCCTCTCATGCCATGGCCATGCAGACGGCGCTGGAAGGCCTGCCTGAGCTGAGGCAGCCCGTGCAGCAAGTCTGGCGCGACGGTCAGGACACCCTGGAGGTAGCTCTCATACGAATGCCCGAGAACTACGCTCAGCAACTCGGCGAGTCTTTGGAAAAGCGAATCCTTGGCGCTCAAGTCACCGTCGAGCGGCGCTCTCAGCTACCTGCGCTGGAGGAGGCGCTGCTAGAGGTCACGCTGCGTAAGGCGCAGTGGCATGATGGCACCACGGTGACAGCCGCAGATGTGAAGGCGACTTTCGACGCACTATCGAAAACGACTTGGGATTTGCCCCATCGCGCCGAGCTGAATGTCGTCCATCGGGTCGAAGTCCTCGCGCCCGACCGGCTCCATCTCGCTCTTTGGCGGCCCTATGGCCCCACCCTTGATGCCTGGGCAGGCTTGCCGATACTTCCAGCGTCATGGTGGCAAAGGCATCCGCTGGATTCTGCCGGGCAAGTTTTCTCCCAATCTCCACCAGTCGGTGCCGGTGCCTACGCCGTGGCCCATCGCGGCCCGAACCTGTTGGTCCTCCAGTCAACAGCACTCCCAGGCCAAACGCGAAGACTGAGCCTGATCGCCAATCTATCTGGCTTCAATGCCCAGCTCGGTTTAGCCACCGACGCACTCGATTTGTATTGGCCCTCCACACCTGAGATCACGCCGCGCGCCGCCGCAGTGATGATCACGCGCCACTCACCACCACGCGACTTGATCCAAGTGCAGTGGAACACGCGCACAGAGTTGTTAGCCGACCAGCGGTTGCGTCAGGCCCTTGCCGTTAGCGTGGATCGCCAGGAACTTATCCAGCGCGCCTTGTCTGGGCGCGCACAGCCTCACGGCAGCTTCTTGGCGAAGGATTCGTGGTTATCTTCCAATCGACCGGTAGCAGCCCGAGACACAGCGCTCGCCGAGCGCCTGCTGGCCGACTCTGGTTGGCTGCTTAACGTGCAAGGCATCGCCGTCATGCCCGGTCGAGTCTTGGAATTTCAGCTCGCAGTGCCCATCGACGATCCTGCCTTGATGCGTGTGGCAGCTGAATTGAGGCTGCAGTGGCTCGCTATCGGTGTGCAGGCCAAGCTCACGCTTCTGGACCCTGAGGCCATGCAGAAGGCCATTGCCGGACATGCATTCGACGCTGCTCTGTCGCGCAGCTCGCCAACGGCAGCTTGCGATCTGGGGCACCAGTGGCACTCCAGCAGCAGCCGCAATATCACCGGGTTTTCGCATCGCCTACTCGATCTCTTGATTGAAGCGCTGGATCAAGACTTCGACCCCACGCGCGCCGCTAAGCACAGCCGTCAGGCGGACGCCATCATCCTCGACCACTACGCCGTGTTGCCCCTGCTACTGACCCACGAGACCGCCACGCTGAAAAGTAGCTTGGTGATCAAGAAGGATGATCCGATCTGGACGCTCGGAAACACTTTGAAGTGAAACGGCAGAGCGGGAGCTGCCATTTGAGCGGCCAAAGTGTCACACCCAGGGCTTTTTTCTCACGCCGACCCTTAGCCATCAAGCGCAAAAGGGCCGCACACAAGCGCTTGGATTCGACGACGGGAGCGAGTAGGAAAGCTCTCGCTCTCTCCCGAAAATGCTGCCATCCCCTCATTCACGCCCCGACTACCTGGCCCCGCGCGGCGTGCTGCTCAGCGCCTTCGTCGGCATGGCGCTTCTCTTGTGGCATGGGCGCGGCGTGGAGGACGCCTTTGGATTATTGCAAGACACGCTGGTCGTGGACGCGATGGGCAACACGTTATCAGAAGCGCTCGCAGGGCGCAGTGTGGCCACACTGCTCCTGGTGCTGGGAGCCATGACCGTCGCCTTCTGCTCGGGCATGTGGATCGCTTTGACGGCGGGACGGCTCAGCCCCCGCCTGCTCGGCTGCACCAGCCTGCTCGGGCAAGGGCTCGCCGCGCTGCCTGTCGCGGGTCTGGGATGGTGGGCCATGAGCTGGGTGGTCACGGATGCAAACCTGCCCGTGGAGTCCCTCATTCCCTACGTGCCACCGCCGGATCGTGACCATTGGACCTTGGCGCTGGGCCGCTCGCTGTGGGCTTGGCTGCTGCCGATGTGGGTCCTGGCCCTGCCGTTGCTCGGGGAAAGCTTGCATACCGTGTCGGATCAGCTGCGCGTCTCCTGGCCAGTGCCAAATCGATTAGGAATGCAGGCCGCTGGCCAGGACGGTGAGGCGGAACAGCAGCACTGGCTGCGGCTGGCCTGGGCGTCGCTGCTTGATCGCTGGCACAGTCTTGGTCTGCTGGCGCTGGGCTACACGGTGCTGGTCGAGCACGCCTTCGGCCTGCCCGGCTGGGGTGGCTTTTTTTCTAACAGCCTTCAAACAGGCCACTCCGCAGGCATCGCTGCCTCCATCTATGCCTGTGGCTGGCTCGCCGCCGTGTGGGCAGGCCTATCGGCCTTGCTACGTAGCTGCACCACCGACGGCGGAGCCATGCCTGCGCCGTCACCGTCTACGGTGCCTGACCATGCCTCGTATGTCGGCGCGCTCGTCATGACGGTCTTCACGGTCATGGCCATCGGTCT
>CAXNNN010000406.1:0-4102 GCA_964203095.1 Verrucomicrobiaceae bacterium
CGCTAGGCAAAGAGAGGCGGCGAAGCCGCGATGAATTCTATGAAGCGGACAAGAGTGTCCGCGCTCCTTTCTGTGACGGGCGGCGGAGGGGGCATGGGGTGTAAATTGCGATTGTTGCGCGCTGGGTGGTTCGGCTTGCAACTCTTGGAGGATTGAGGCGTAATGCAGGGCGCGGCCATGCATCTCTTGCGTTCCATTTTTCTCATCCTCACGCTGCTGGCGCAGGCTTGCCCTGTGTCGGTGTTGCGTGCGGCGGAGGTGAAGACGAAGTGCCCGATGAGCTGCTGTGCTGGGGATGGAGCTGCGGCTTGTGGCTGTGCCACGGCACCCGATGCGCCCCAGCGGTCCGCGCCAGCCAATGTGCCGCCGACGGCGGGCCGCGATCTGGTGCCGTCACTGGCGCTGGTGAGTGGGCTGGAAATTTACCTGCCACCACCCAAGGGCGGCACGGAAGGCAGCGCCACAAGGATGGCGCTGGCGGATCGCCACGAGGGACGGGCGCAGCGTCGCCTGACGGTGCTGCATTGCTCGTTTCTGATCTGAGTCCGCGTCTGACCAGACGCATTGTGCCCAGGCATCGCGGTCCCTTGAAGGGAAGACGCATGGCTGAGGCTGGTTCACCGAACCCCATACCAACTCACGATTATGAATCCCCGTTTCCTCACCCTCACTCTTTTATCGCTTCTCTCTTCGGTCGCTATCGCCTGCGACGATTGCAAAAAGGCCTCCAAGATCAACGGCCCGGTGGTGGAGTATGACCTGACCATCGCCGAACAAACCGTCAGCCCGGCAGGCACGCCGGTGCGAGGCTTCACCATCAATGGCGGCATCCCTGGGCCGACGCTGCGGTTCAAGGAAGGCGACTGGGCCCGCATCCGTGTGCACAACCAACTGAAGGACAAAGAGACCTCCACGCACTGGCACGGCCTCCTTTTGCCGAACAAAGAGGACGGTGTGCCGCATGTGACCACGCCGCCGATCCTGCCGGGGCAGACGCATACCTTTGAGTTTCAGCTGCGGCACAGCGGCACGTATTGGTATCACTCGCACACGCATCTCCAGGAGCAGAATGGGGTCTTCGGCAGTATCGTGGTCACACCGCGTGGTGGCGAGCCAGTGCAGGCGGATCGCGAGCAGGTGCTGGTGCTGTCGGACTGGACCAACACGGACCCGCATGAGGTCATGCGCACGCTGATGCGGGGCAGTGATTACTTCGGCCTGATGCGCGGGAATGCGCAGTCGCTGCTCGGTGCTGCGCAACGCGGGATGCTGAAGGAATACTTCCAGCGCGAGTGGGATCGCATGATGCCGATGGATGTGTCGGACGTGGGCTACGCCGCCTTCCTCATCAATGGCAAACGCAGCACGCAGATCGAAGGCAAGCCCGGCGAGCGTGTGCGGCTGCGGGTGATCAATGCGGGAGCGGCGACTTACTTTTACCTGAACTCCTCCACCGGTCCCATGACCATCGTGGCGGCGGATGGCCCACCCGTGCAGCCGGTGAAGGTGGACCGTCTGCTGATGGCGATTGCCGAGACGTATGACGTGATCGTGACCCTGCCCGCTATCGGCCAGTATGAGCTGCGTGCCACGGCGGTGGATGGCAGCGGCCATGTCTCGGCCTTCATCGGCTCGGGCGAACGGCACCCCGCGATCGATCCGCCGAAGGTCAATCTTTATCAGATGGATGAGATGCTGAATCTGGCGCTGGAGGAGCAGGAAGATGATCCTCTCGCTTCGCTGAATCTGCCACGCCCTGGCTCGCCGTATCGCGTGCTGCGTGCGGTGAACGACACCTCGTTGCCTGCGAAGCTGCCACGCCGAAAGATCACGCTGCATCTGACCGGCGACATGAGTCGCTATGTGTGGTCCTTCGATGGCAAGACGATTGCCGAGAAGCCTTTCATCACGATCAAGCGCGGTGAGGTGATCGAGCTGGAACTCATCAATGACACGATGATGCACCACCCGATCCATCTGCACGGGCACTTCTTCCGCCTGCTGATGGGGCAGGGGAAATACTCGCCGCTGAAGCACACGGTGGACGTGCCGCCGATGACGAAGCGCACGGTCGAGTTCGAGGCGAATGAGCACCACGACTGGATGTTCCACTGCCACATCTTGTATCACATGATGAGCGGCATGGCCCGCGTGTTCCGCTATGAAGGCGACCCGCCTGTGATGGAGCATGAGAGCATGTCCATGCACCACGCCGGACTCGGCGAGCACGCGCATGACATGTCATATGTCTGGGGTGCGGCCTCCGTGCAGTCTCACATGAGTGATGGCCTGATCACGCTGATGCATCCCAAGAACGACCTGCTGCTCAGTTGGGAGGTCGGCTGGGAAGGCGTGGACGACACCGAATACGAGGTGGACGCGCTGTATCAACGCTACTTCAATCCCAACTTCCAAGCCTTCGCCGGTGCACGCCTGACCAATGATGGCGATGCGGAGAACCGAGCGGTGGCAGGCATCAACTACCGGTTGCCGCTCATGCTCTGGGCGGCGGCTAGCATCGACAGCGAAGGCGATGCACGCCTCACCTTGTCCAAGCGCCTGCAACTCACGCCGCGTCTCGGCCTCTTCGGCCGCGTGGAGTATGACACGAACACGCAATACGAGTGGACCGCAGGAGCCGATTTCACCCTCACACGCCGCACTTCACTGATCACGCAATACCACTCGCAGTTCGGCTTCGGTGCCGGCGTGCTCATCCGCTTTTGATGGCATCCGCCATCAACAAACCCAAACCCAAACAAGACCATGAAAACCAAACTGACCCACCTCTTCACCGCCGCCTTGCTCGGCCTCACCCTCGCCGCATGCAGCACCGCGGCGCCTGGCACCGCCGCTGAAAAAGCCAAGCCCTACCCGCTGAAGGTCTGCATTGTCAGCGGCAATGACCTCGACAGCATGGGCGGCCCGATCACGAAGGTCCACGAAGGCCAAGAGATCAAATTCTGCTGCAAGCCCTGCATCAAGAAGTTCGACGCGAACCCGGCCAAGTATCTGGGCAAGCTGAAGTAGCCTTTGTCACACACGCACCACGGCCTTCACCACGCCGCTGGTGGGCTCGATCCATTCCGCCATCGCGCTGGGCAGTTCATCGAACTCGGCGCGGTGGCTGATCCAGGCGTGGGTGTTGATCTTGCCTTCTTCAATGAGCGACAGGATGCGGGCGAAGTCGGCCGCGACGGCATTGCGCGAGGCGAGCAGGGTGAGTTCGCGGCGATGGAAGAGTGGGTCATCCAGTAGTACCGGTTCCTTGGTGATGCCGACGTAGACGACCTTGCCGGTGAACCGGGCGTAGCGAAAGGCGCTGCCCATGCTGCCTGCGTGGCCCGTCGCATCGAACACGATCTGCGCGCTGGCTTCATCGGGGGCAACGCTGAGCACGTGCACGTCTGGCCAAGTGCGCTGCACGAAGGCGCGGCGGGTTTCATTGAGTTCCAAGATGGACACCTGGGCTCCGGCGAGGCGGGCGAACTCCAGCACGGTGAGGCCAATGGGGCCGGCCCCGATGATGAGCACGGTGTCGGCGGCGGTGACCTGGGCGCGGTGCACGGCATGGCAGCCGATGCCGAGCATTTCGACGAGGGCGAGCTGCTCGTAGCTGAGGCGGTTGTTGGCATGCAGCTTGTTAGCCGGAAGGAGGAGTCGTTCGCACATGCCGCCATCGCAGTGGACGCCGAGCACGTGCAGGGTCTCGCAGCAGTTGGTGCGGCCCTGCTGGCAGGCGTGGCAGTGGCTGCAGTTCAGGTAGGGCTCCACGCTGCATTTGTCGCCGGGCTGCACGTTGCTGACGCCTGCCCCAATGGCGATGACTTCCACACCTAGCTCATGCCCGAGGATGCGCGGATACTCGATGAAGGGCATCTTGCCGAGGTAGCCGCTGTAGTCGGTGCCGCAGATGCCGATGGCGTGGATGCGGACGAGGGCCTCACCTGCCGCTGGGGCCGCGGGGTCGGCCAGCGTGATGGGCGTGAGGGTCTGGGGCGCGGAGAGTTGAAGGGCCTTCATGCCGCATGGCTAAGCGAGTGAGACGCGGCGGGCAAGGCGCAGTGATCGGCCGTCGGTGCGTCGGCGCTACAGCTTGATC
>CAXNNN010000407.1:0-4099 GCA_964203095.1 Verrucomicrobiaceae bacterium
GAGGTCGTGATGCCACTCGTGTTTGCCGATGCGGCGCACCCAGAGCAGCATCGCTCCGGTGGAATCGAGCCCTTTCCCGACCGCGACCTCGCCGTAGTCCTTCGCGTCGGCGACCACCGTTTCCGCCGTCCAGGTTTTGCCGCCATCCGTCGAAGTGCGCGCATACACAGCGCGATCATCGCTGTCGATGGTGTGTCCTTTGCCACGACCATAAACACACACGAGTTTCTTACCGATGGCCTGAAGCATCGGCCACGAGTTGTAGCCAGGCACGTCCTGCACGACGTGGGGCTTAGGTAGGGCTTTCAAAGGCGTCACCTTCACGGCCGCCAGACCGGTGGGCTTGGTGAAGGTGTCGCCGGGATCGCCCGGCTCCCGCTGGATGCGCACGGTGAGCGGTGCGTCGGACACGACTTCGTAACAGGATTCCAAAACGATAGTCCGGGAGTGAAACGGCGCAGCGGGCAAAGCCGTGCGCACGGGCTTGCCCAGCGCAGACCGCTCCGTGAACGGCGCGTCCTCCACCATTTGCGAAAGATGCACGCGATACACATCTGCAAACTCGGGACTCGTCGTCTCATCCGTCGTCGTCACGACGATCTCGACCTTCACCGCCGCGCAATCGCTGGGAAGCCCCGTCCCCACACCCGCCACCGACTGCCCCACCGTCCCGCCCGACAACGACCACACCGGGATGTGCGTGGAACCGCTCGACATGAGCACCAACGAAGGCTGGCCCGTAGCGATGGACATCTGGTTTGCGTTCAGGCCGACGGAAGTCGGCTCGGCGCTGCAGCTGATGATGGGCAAAGCAATCAGCGAGAGGAATAAAAGCAGAGTTCGCCGGGATCGAAAGGGGATTCGCATGTGTGGTCGAGAGTGATTCACTGGTGTCCTCAACTCAAGCGTCGCGACGGATCATCATCCATTTCAGTCGGAGCAAGAACATCGCTGCTCGAAACAAGCTGAATCGTTTGATGAAAGTCACCGTCACCTTGAATGGATCGCGCGTTGTCTCGAATCTCACTCCCACGCCACCCGCACAAACTCTGGCAGGGGGCCTTTCCAGAGGGGGACTTCGTTGGCGGGGAGGCCGTGGCTGGCGCAGAGGCCGAGTTGATCGATTTCGGACCAGCTTGTGGGTGAGCCTTCGGTGGAGGTGAAATCGCTCAGAGCTAGCGCGAGAGTTTGCGGAGTGTCGGAGCCTTGGATCTCGCGCTGGCAGACGAAGGTGCGGCGCGGTCCGCGGTAGCTGCGCCATTCGTTTTGCTGGAGGACGATGCTGAGGCGGTTGGTTTGCGGAAGTTTGAGTGTGATGTGCAGCTTGGAGCCTTCAGGGCCGCGCCAGAGGGGATCGGTGACTTTCCGCGTCCAGAGTTGCTGATGCGTGGCGTTGCCAGCGTTGAGCACATACCAGTCGCGCGTGCCGTGGGCGAAGTCGTCGATGAGTGTGGACGGTTTGGCAGTGAGCTTGGGGTTCGCTTGCTTGACCTCGTCAGCAGTGTGCGAGTGGAGAAGGCTGCTGAGGCAGAGTTCGGTGATCGGTGTGCCGTAGCCGGGCATCTGTGCGAGTGATTCGGGCTTGGGCAGCGTGTGGTAAACGTTCGCGAAGGCAAAGAGCGGCAGGTCGTGCGTGTGGATCGGCAGTTGGGCGATGTAGCCTTCGGATTCTTCATGAACCTCGGCGCTGCGCCAGAAGCGGGCGCGGGGATCGGGGTCGGTGCTGTAGAAGATCTCGACTCGTGCGACGGGCAACGTCTTCACATCCGGCCGCACGCGTAGCATGGGCACGTCATCGTTGGATTTGAGGCGGAGCTCACTCTGCGGCGTGTCGGGCAAGGCGGGGCCGCCTTTGAGATGCTGATCAAACCACAGCGGCATGGTGATGGCGACCTCGGGCGTGAGGCGGTGGTTCATGTGCGGCACCCAACTGTAGCGCATGGGCTGGTTTTGAATGAGTGCGTTGGTGCGATACACGTCGTCCATCCAGCCATGGAAGTCGTTCGTGGCGCTGCGGTGCAACACCGGGCACTGAATGAGCGGCGCGTAGCTTTCAAAGCTGAGCGTGTGCTTGAAGACCTCGACATCTCCTTTGATCCGGTCCTGCTGGTCCATGCCGCCGATGAACGAATGTGGCTGCCAGCGCCAGCCCTGACCGCCGACTCCGGGAACGGCGGCCTTCACCCGGCGATCGGTGCCAGCGACATACATCGTGAGATTGCCACCCATCGAGTAGCCATGCACGCCGAGGCGCTGCGCATCGACCTGCGGCTGCTGTTCGAGAAAGGTGAGCCCGCGACGACAACCAAGCGTGAGCAGATACCAGTTGTTGTTTTTCGGATGCTCGTGGTCTTCGAACACCTGCTTCGGCCCCGGCAAGATGGAGCTGTAGCGCTCTGCATTGAGCTGCGAGGGATCGACCGCGCCCCAGTCGGTGTTTGGATCGCCGGGCTCGGACTTCTCGCAGGTGTTGAACGGTGCCTTGCCCGTGCCGCTGCCGCCCCAGTTCACCGACAGCGCTGCGTAACCTCGCGCCACGAGCAATTGCACTTCACTGACCGATCCTCGCTGACCACCGCCATGGATGTGCATCACCGCCGGGAGTTTCTCCCTCGCACCCTCCGGAAAGCCATACACCGCCGCCATTCGAGCGGGCCTTCCTTTGAAGTTGCCGATGAAATACCGCACAAGGCGAAACACCCCACCGTCCTCCTTCCACTCGCGGATCACCTCGATCTCCAGCGGATCTTCGCGTGGATCAAAATCGGCCCACAGCTCCAGCACCGACTGCGGCACTCCCTCGGCGGCAAAGAGGTTTTGCAGATCAAGGAACGAAAGCGAAGCGACAGCTCCAGTTTGAAGAATCGTGCGGCGGGTGATCATGGCTGCGATTGAAGTCCTTGCCGCAGGTATTCCAGCGCGGCGGCGCGGAAGTCGGCTTCGGCGGGGTATTGGCCGCTGCGTTGTTTCGTATCGGTGAGATGCTGTTTCGCCCAGGTGAAGTAGCGCTGGTGGGTGTGCCAGAGTGGCTGCTTTTCGTTCTTTTCGTTGATGAGCCAGAAGCCGCCGGGTTTTTCGGGCGTGCCTTCGTTGTCGTAGAGTTCCCAGTAGAGCACGAAGGGGCAGCCCCATTCGAGGGCGGCGATCATGGTCTCGATGCTCTTGCGATTCGCCACCTCGGGCGAGTAGCGTCGCACGGGGAAGCCGTATTCGCCGATGAAGACGCGTTTGCCGGAGATGCCGGGTTTGGGCTTCAGTTTCGATTCGAGATGGTCGAGCGCGGCGTGGAGATCGTCGCGGATGCCGCGCTGGAGGCTGTCGTAGCAGGAGTAGCTTACGAAATCGACGTCCACCTGCGGGAGGATGTCGTTGGCGAGGCATTGGCCTCCTTTGAGGAAGGGCTCGACGAGGTTCGCCTCGGTGTAGTGCCAGACTTCGACGTTTTGATGCGGCGTGTCGCGCTTCGCTTCATCGATGGCCTGCTGGCGGACCTTGAGCCAGGCGATGAAGTTCTCGCCAAAGTGCTCGGGGAAGGGCTGTTTCGGGTCAAAGTGCGGTCGCAGATGCCAATCGCCCTCCCAGTGACCGAGGTAGAATTTTTTGCCACTGCCGCTGTAGGTGCGCAGCAGATGCGCGACGAGGTCATACATCTCGCGATACTCCAGATCGCGCTCGGCGGGCTTGAAGATGCCTGCTCCGCCATGCGTGCTGAAAGGATACGCCCAGATGAAGAAGTGCGTGAACGGCATGTCGAGCACCGCGCGATGCGTCGGCTCCTTCGCCGCGATCTCGGCGAGTGTTTTGAGGCCGGGATTGCTTTCGCGCACATTCGCCTTCGTTTGGCCAAACGAGGCCTGCTTAGAGATGGAGAACTTCATGATGCTCGACCCGAGTTCCGCGATGAGCTTCGCACTCTCCAGCAACGGCTCGTCCTGCGTGAACTGATACCGACCGCCGATGGCTTGTGTGCCGAGGAGCATGTTCGGCGGCTCCGCAGAGAAGGCGGAGAGTAGAGGGCAAAGGGCAAAGATAAGGAGACGCGTCATGGGCCTATCAGAAGTCGGAGCGCAGGGTCTTGCCTTTGTCTGTGGCGATTTCG
>CAXNNN010000408.1:0-4056 GCA_964203095.1 Verrucomicrobiaceae bacterium
CTTCCTGCAGATCATCGACAAGATCGAGCGCGCCAAGCCCGAGGACACCGCCACCAAGCTGGAAGCTATCGGCCTTTCTCTCGGCGTCGTGCGTGCCTTCATGGACGGCACCAATAAAGATCACCCCGCCTTCGCCGAGCTGCGTGCGAACCTAGAAGCGCGCGGCCTGTGGTCCTGCGTGAAGATCGACGCCAGCATCGTGCGAGGCCTTGCCTACTACACGGGCACCGTGTTTGAAGTCTTCGACCTGAAGCACGGCCTGCGAGCCGTCGCTGGCGGTGGACGCTACGACAAGCTTTGCGCGCTGATGAGCGATGGCAGTGTGGACATGCCCTCGGCAGGCTTTGCCATGGGGGATGTCGTGCTCGGCATCTTGCTCAGCAAGACACCCGGCGCGCAACTCGGCATCATGGACTACATGGCCGCCCAGTTCGGCGCGGATGTGTATGTCGTCGTCGCCGACGAAGCTCAACGCGGCCATGCTCTGGCTGCCGTGCAGGCCCTACGCAGCGAAGGCATACGCGTGGAATACAGCTTCAGCGCCGCCAAAATGAACAAGCAACTGCAAGCTGCCGAGAACGCCAAGTCACGCGCCGCCCTCATCTTCGGCAGCGAGTATCCCGAAGTCGTCATCAAGAACCTGCACAACCGCGAGCAGCGGAATGTGGACGCCGATGACCTCGTGAAGGATGTTCAAGCCCTGCTCAGCCAACCCGCACACGGCCCCCTCATTGCCAATGTCGAATGACCAATGCTCAATGACGAAAGAAGTCCGAATGCCTAAGGCCCAAAACATGCGGCCAACCACTTCTCTGATCACCATTCGTCCTTCGAGCTTCGACATTCCTTCGTCATTGATCACTCGTCATTAGTCATTCCCTCTCCCCTTCCCCATGTTCGTCGATCACATCAAAATCTATGCCCGCGCCGGAAAAGGCGGCGATGGCTCCAAGCACTTTTACCGGGGCAAATTCAATCCCAAAGGCGGCCCTGATGGCGGTGATGGGGGACGCGGTGGCAGTGTCATTTTGAAGGTGGACACGAGCACCAACTCGCTGCGCAACTTCTTCTTCAATGGCAAGCTCGTCGCCGAAGATGGCAAGGGCGGCAGTGGCAACCAGTGCTTCGGGCGCAGTGGCGAAAACGCCATTTACAAGGTGCCACCGGGTCTCCAAATCAGCCGCATCGTCGAGCGGTTCAACGAAGAGACCGGCGAAGTCGAAGAAGCCTTCGAGCCCGTGGCCGACCTTACGCAGGTGCACGAGGAGTTCGTGCTGTGCAAAGGCGGCAAAGGCGGCAAGGGCAATGTGCACTACAAGACCTCCACGCACCAAACGCCGACCGAGTTCGAGTATGGCACGCCAGGTGAGGAAGGCCGCTTCCACTTCGAACTGCGCAGCATCGCGGACGTCGGCCTGGTCGGATTCCCGAACGCCGGCAAGTCCACCCTGCTATCCAAGGTGTCGCACGCCCGTCCGAAGATCGCGAACTACCCCTTTACCACGCTGCAACCCATGGTCGGCGTCATTGAGTTTGAAGGCTTCCGCCGCACGACCATGGCCGACATTCCAGGTCTCATCGAAGGGGCCAGCCAGAACATCGGCCTGGGCCATGATTTCCTGCGCCACATCATGCGCTGCCGCTCGCTCATCTTCATGGTCGATACCGCCGGCGTTGATGGCCGTGATCCCGTGAAGGATCTGGAAATCCTGCGCACCGAGGTCAAACTCTACTCGGATGAACTGGCCAAACGCCATTGGTTCATCGTCGCCAACAAGGTCGACCTGCCTGAGTCCCAGGAGCATTTGACCACGCTGAAGGAGCGCTTCAAACGCATCAAAATCATTCCCATCTCGGCGGACACTGGCGAAGGGATCGATGCCTTGAAGAAGTATCTCAACGAGCGCATCGGCGAGCACTCGGACTACGCTCTTCAATAGGTCATGCCCACCGTCGCCAGCTACTGCACGACCTTCTTGAAGCCGGAGATGCTGCACATCTACCGGCAGATCACGGGCCTGCGTGCCTGGCGGACGTTTGTCATTACCAAAGAGCGCAAGTGCGAGGACTTGTATCCCATGCCTTCGGACGGCATCGAACTCGCGCCAACAGTGCGCAGCAACTTCATCCGTCGCTTCTGGCTCAAATACATCAAGCGCGAGCCCGCGATTGTGTATCGCGGCGAGTACGGCGTGCTGGCGAACTTGCTGAACCGGCGTCATGCCGACCTCTTGCACGTGTATTTCGGTCACACCGGCGTTCATCTGCTGCCCTTCTTGCAGCGCTGGCCCAAGGCAAGCGTGGTGTCCTTTCACGGCATGGATGTGCAGGCCCGCGCACATGATCCGAGCTACGAGCCAAGGCTGCGCGAGTTGCTGCAGACCACCACGCTGGTGCTGGCGCGCTCGCACTCGCTTTTGGATCGGTTGCGCGAACTCGGCTGCCCCGAGGAAAAGCTACGCGTCAATCGCACCGGCATTCCGCTGGATCAGTTCCCCCAAGTGCAACGCACTGCCCCGACCGATGGGGCGTGGCGCTTCGTGCAGGCCTGTCGCTTGATCGAAAAGAAGGGCTTGGACGACGCGCTCCACGCCTTCGCCCGCTTCATACAAACGCACCCCCTCGCCCATTTCACCATCGCCGGTGAAGGGCCACTGCTGGAGCCACTAACAACGCTGTGCGGACAACTCGGCATCGCCAACAACGTGACTTTTGCCGGCTTCCTGAAGGGCCGCGCCCTATGCGATCTTTTCCATGCCTCGCACATTTTCATTCATCCAAGCCGCATCACGGAGGACGGCAATCGAGAAGGCATTCCCAATGCGATGCTCGAAGCGATGGCCACAGGACTGCCGGTGATCGCGACCCTCCACGGCGGTATTCCTGAAGCTGTGCGAAAGGATGTCACCGGCCTGCTCGTGCCCGAGCGGGATGTCGATCTTCTGCACGCCAGCATGGGGCAATTGACCAGCGGCTTGTGGCCCACCATGAGCGCAGCCGCTGCGGCTGATGTGCGCGATCAGTTCGAAAGCACAGCCCAAATCACCAAGCTAGAAGCTGTCTACGATGAGGCCTTGAGAATCAACGGCGGCCGCTCGACTGCATCATTTCCTCCAGTGACACGCTGAAGGCGGAGAATGCCTCGCGTGCCACAGGCAGGCCTCTAAAGGCAAGCCATTGCAGACCGAACCACCAGGCCAATGCGTTGATGATGATGAGCAGAGTGCAAACCACCTCGACGCCCGCAGGCCAACTTTTGAGATAGCCATTAGCATCCGCATTGTTCCGAATGATTCGCTGGGTGAAGACGATGCTACACGCCGCCCAGAGGCGCGGCGGGAAGAACAGGAAGCCGCTGAGCAACCACCAGAAAACTTTGCCGCTACGCACGCGGGCTGGCACCTTGTCCCAGTCACGATAGCGCACCGAGCGCCGTCGCTTCTGGATTAGATCATCATCCACGATGTCGGTCGATTGCAAGCGCTTGGCCCACCACAGGCGCACCCTGGCCCACCAACCGTCCGGCTCTTCGACATACTCCGGCTCTTTGGGGGCGAGCACCTCACTGACTGGCTGCCAATCACCTGAGCCTGCGACCCCGACGAGTTCCGTCGGCTTGAGTGAACCGTAGGCGAGATATGTTTTCAGTTCTTCCAACGAGCAAGGGCCGTGGGGTTTACCGTGTCGGAGGATAAAGAACTCAGTCGCTTCCATGTGTGTTAGTTTGGTTAATCAGAAAGTCGATGCTTTCGCAAGCATGAAGGTATCCACACTGTGCGATAGTGCGAAAAATTCAGAAAATGCGATGCAGACTTGGTCAAGGGTCTTGCTTCTGGATTTTTTAGAGAGCCACTGTCTGATGTTTATGAAAACACTTCTTCGCTTTTGCACAACTTTGGGGGCCCTGGTCGCCGTGTGTTCACTATCGTCTTGCGCCCTGAGATGCCACGGATAATTGGACCAAAAGAGATTTAGTTAGCGAGGGCGAGATCGGCCTCGAAGTGGCTGGGAGTTCGCTAGTTGAGGGCGGAGTGGCGGCGTTGAGTGTTGTAGTCG
>CAXNNN010000409.1:0-4047 GCA_964203095.1 Verrucomicrobiaceae bacterium
GTTCTACGCCTGGATGTGGGCTCACCCTGGTAAGAAGCTGCTCTTCATGGGCTGCGAGTTTGGCCAGTGGACGGAGTGGCGCGAGTCGCAGAGCCTGGACTGGCACCTGTTCTTGGGCGATGAGCACGCTGGCTTGCAAAGGCTCGTTGGCGACCTGAACAGGATCTACACCAGCCGGCCTGCGCTTCATGCCCTGGACCATCAGAGCGGTGGCTTCTGGTGGCTGGATGCGAACGATGCAGACGCTAGCCTGTTCGCCTTTGCCCGCACCGAACCCAATGGTGACACGATCTACGTGCTGATCAATGCCACCCCCGTGCCACGCACTGGCTACCGGCTGGGCGTTAAAGAACCCGGCGTATATCGCGAACTGCTAAACACGGATTCCCATCTCTATGGCGGCAGCAATGTCGGCAGCCTCGGCACTGTCCACGCCGATGATGTGCCATGGCAAGGGCAGCACTGGAGCCTGCAGATCACCGTGCCGCCGTTGGGGGCCGTTTATCTGGCGAGGGCTTGATTCATGTTCGGTGTTCACGCTACAGCGTGTCTGCTCCCTACCCGTTACGTTAGAGTATGAACACCGAGTTTTCATGCGCATGACTATCCACACGATCGACCTGCATTACCAAGGCACACCCGGCCTGATCGCTGCCTACGTGCTGCGCAGCGGCAACGAGTGCGCACTGATCGAAACCGGTCCTGGCTCATGTCAGGCAGCGCTGATCGAAGGCCTCCACTCTCTTGGCTTGGAACCTCAAGACGTCGGCAAAGTCTTCGTGACCCACATTCACCTGGATCACTCCGGCGCAGCAGGCTGGTGGGCGCAGCAGGGAGCGCAGGTGTTTGTGCATCCACGGGGTGCTCCGCACATCATTGATCCAGCGAAGCTCATCGACAGCGCCACGCGCATCTATGGGAATCGAATGCAGGAACTCTGGGGCGACATTTTGCCTGCACCTGCGGAGCGTGTCACGAGCCTCAACGACGGTGATCGTATCCGCGTGGGCCATGTCGAAGTTGAAGCCTGGGACACGCCCGGCCATGCGCGGCATCACCATGCTTTTGTGGTGGGCGACGTCTGCTTCACGGGCGACGTGGCAGGCATGGTCGTTCCGGGTTGCAAATACCTATCGGTCACCGCCGCACCACCCCAGTTTGAGCCCGCCCCCTACCTTACCTCCGTCACTCGCCTGCGCGCCGCGAACCTTCGGCAGCTTTACCTGACTCATTTTGGAGCCATCGATGACCCGGCAACCCACCTGGACCGCTACGCAGACCGCATCCGCCTCGTGCATCAAAACGTGGCCACGTGGCAGGCGGCCGGATTGACCAGTGCCGAGATCGCTGAGCGCTTCGCCGCTGCCGAAAAAACCACCGCCGGGCTGCCTGAAGGCGACTGGCTGCGCTACGAGCAGGGCAACAGCACCGCCATGTGCGCGGCAGGAATCGAGCTTTTTGTCGTTAAAAGTCACACTGTAGTGTCATAAATGTAAGTTTTTTGTATCCAGTGTAACATTGCGGGTGCTGGAGGCATAGGTTATGCAAAACGCCCCAGTCATCGTGATTCCTGAACAAACTTACCTCAGCCAGTGCCCCTCCTGCGGTGCACAGATTGACGTGACGGCCCTGGAGCCGTTCGCGAAAATCTCGTGCCCTAAGTGCCGGCAGTCGGTGCGTGTGAGACGTCAGTTTGACCATTTTGTTATCATCAAGCAGATCGGCGAAGGCGGCATGAGCCGCGTCTTTGAGGCCGAAGACACTACGCTGGGGCGTCGCGTGGCACTGAAGATTCTCAACCGCACTTACAGCCGCGATGCGACTCGCATGGCGCAGTTCCAACAGGAAGCCCTGACCACCGCGCGGGTCACGCACCCCAACGTGATCAAGCTCTACTCGGTAGGCTATGACCAGGGGCACTTCTTCATCGCGATGGAGCTGGTCAGCGGCGGTAGTCTCGAACAGCGCATCAAGCGCGATGGCATGGTCAAAGAGAAGGACGCCTTGCGCATTGGTCGCCAAGTCGCGGAAGGTCTGCGCGCCGCCGAGCGCATGGGCTTGCTGCATCGCGACGTAAAGCCTGCGAACATTCTCTTTACCGACGACGGCACCGCCAAGGTGGTGGACTTCGGCCTAGCCCTGTTCACACAACAGAAGGATGAGTCTGCCGAGATCTGGGCCACGCCATATTACGTGTCGCCAGAAAAGGTCATCGACAATGAAGAAGACTTCCGCAGTGACCTTTTTAGTCTCGGGGCCAGCCTTTACCATGCGCTGACGGGCAAGCCGCCGCACAAGGCCAACAGCGCGAACCTGCACGAGCTGCGCATGATCAAGTGCCGCCGCGTGTCGCTGGAAGACTCCGGCATGCCCTTCTCGCCCCGCACGATTCACACCGTGGATCGCTTGCTAGCCTTTAAGCCGGACGAGCGCCCCGCCAGCTACGACGCGGCGGTGGATGAACTGCGCTTGGCCGAAGGTCTCACTGACCGCGCCGTGATGTCGCGCCTGTCCTTCCGTCGCAAAGCCGCGATCAGTGCCGCCGCCGCGACCGTGCTGGCCTTTGGCATCGGCTGGTTCACGCGCAGCTTGACCACGGAACCTGCGGTTACCTACACCAGCGCCCCCATCGCTCAAAAGGACCTGACGGGCGAGACCATCACCTTGCGCGCTGGACAGCAGACCATCGCAGATCGCTTCCTGGACGCACGCAAGACCTTGCTCAGCGGCGACTTCAAAGAGGCAGAGAAGCGCTTTGAATCCATTATCAAAGACGGCGCACGCCAGCCCACGCTGAACTGGGCACGCTACAATGCGGCGCTCTGCGCGCTCATTGATGGCAAGCGCCCACGTGCCCAAGAACTGTTCTCGGCTATCCGAGTGGATGCAGGGACGAACACCGACAGCGCCTCCGTTTTCTTCCACAAGCTTGGCGATTCGATGTCCTCGGGTATGGGTTTGAATCTTAAGCCAACAGAACTTGGCTACAACGAAACCAATGAAGGAATCCTGGGCTACCTTGCGCATGGTTTGGCGCAATGGCACTTCGGCGAACCGCGCAACGGTGCACACTGCCTGGAGAAGTTCCTCATGGGCAGGCAGGCCGATCCGGCCTTGGATTGGATTGGTCAGTATCGCACGCTCATCGCTCCGTATGCAGCTGACCGCCAGTTGGTCCGCACCTTGGAGAAGCCTGATGCGGGGCTCTCAGTCAATGATGCCCGCGAATTGCTCGAGGAGACCAAGCAGGTCAAAAGCCAGCTCAAAACCCACGGCATGCTCAACGTGCAACTCGACAAGCGGATCGCCAAGCTGGACCGCGAGGTGTCCTCACTCACCGTCACCGAACAACGCAGTGCCATGAAAGAGCAGGCCGAGCGCCGGAAGCGCGAGCTGGACCAGCTTGCCGAGCTGAGTGCCAGTCTCCCCTCGCTCGTGCGCGGCTATGATTACAGTCCGGCCATCAGCATCCTACAGGGCATGAAGTTTGAGTCGCCCGAGGTGCAGGCCGCACTGGATGGCAAGCTCTACCTCTATCAAGGTGCCAGCGACTTCCTCACTCAGCTGTTTAAGGACTTCAGCACCCAGGGCTGGACTGGCCACCTGCTGCGACGCGATGCGACGCCGCTCGATGGTCGCGTAACGGCCGCAACAATGCGCGAGATGACCATGACCCTGAGCCGTGGCGCGCTGACCATTCCGATGGATCAGATCACACCCGAGATGCTCATCGACATGGCGCAGAGTTTCGGCGGACAAGTCTCCGACTCCACTAACTACTACCGCCGCCAGGAGCTGATCGCCATCTTCGCCCGGGTGCAAGGCTTGCAGACCGTAGCCGCCCATGTCGCGGACCAGTTGATGGAAGAGAATCGGGGCTTCCGCAGCCGCTGGCTGAAGGTGCTGCAAAACGGGTAGCTCTCACGCCAGCATCGGCGGCTCCATCAGGAACTCGGACACCTGCGCGCACACCGCACGGCCCTTCTCCGTCGTGCCAAAAAAAGAGCCCGTCGCACGGCTCTCCGAATGGATCACATGATAGCTGTT
>CAXNNN010000410.1:0-4044 GCA_964203095.1 Verrucomicrobiaceae bacterium
ACCGCTTGAAGATCAATCCCGATCTACTCAAGCAGCAGGACGCCATCCGCGAGATTCCGAAGGACATAGCTCCGATGAACAAGCCGGATCTGGAGGCCTTTAAGCCGGATCTGGATACCTTCGACAAAGCGAGCATGATCCCGGACAACCAAGAGATCGACCTGTCACCGAATGTGAAGGAGATCCAAAATCTCGTGCGGGCGACCTCGCCGAACGAGACCAAGGGCAGCACCAAGTCCACAGCATCGGCCTTGGCCGACATGCTGGTTTCGGCCCCGCCTTCGGGACCGACCCAGGAAGATGTGGCGAGTGCGATGGCAGCAGTGAAGAGCAGTGTGCTGAGCAAGCCCGTGTCGGCGAAGCAGATGCTACTGGACGCGAATCCATTGGGCAAGGGCGACAAGACCATCGGCATGGAGCTCCTTGATAGCCTGGGAGATGCGCGCAATGCCAGCAGCACACGCGTGCAGGGCTTCAGCAGCTTGGACGATCTGCTCTCCGGCGGCGGGCATGTGGGTGGCAGCACGGCTCCGATTCTGATGCCCACCGACTTGCTTTTCGAGTTCGGCAGCGACCAACTGGCCGAGGGCGCTCGCTTGAGCCTGATGAAGCTGGGTTTCCTCATCCAAAAGAATCCCCAGTCTCTGTTCATTATCGAGGGCCATACTGACACCATCGGCTCCGAAGAATCGAATCAAGACCTGAGCAATCGCCGAGCTCTGGCGGTGGTGAACTGGCTGATGAACTCTCTCAGACTGGGCACGGACCGCATTCGCGCCCTGGGCATGGGCGAGACGAAACCCCTGGCTGACCCCAGTGGTGATCAGCAGCAGCAGTCGCTCAATCGGCGTGTCGAAATCAAGGTGCGTCCGCGCCAGTAACCGTAACCTCTGCTCCACACACGACGGATGTCCGCCAACGCAGGGGTGCCCCATTTGCCAAAACAACAGCGCGTGCTGCGCTGGTTCATGCTGCTGGCCTGGCTGGCACTCATAGCCCTCGCGCATCTGAAGATCGGCGGCTTGCTCATCGCGCAAACGAATCACACGGCAAAGGACATCTTGGGCGCGGACCAGAAGCATGGCATGAAGATGGCGCTGCAAACGCGTGAGGACCTGACATTGGACTTCAGCAAGGGCGTGTCGGAACCTATCAAGAGCTGGTTTCCGCATCGCACGGATGGCGTGGTGAATCCATTGTGGCCATGGATTGCGGCGTGGCTGGCTGACGAGGATCATGTGATCTCAGCGGATGGTGAAGTTACCCCTCAGGACCGCGCCTTCTTCAATCGCGGTCGCTGGTTTCATGTCGGATGGACCTTGGGTGCCTTGATCATCATGGGAATCGTTGCCGCGCGTTACTTCACGCTCGGGGGCACAATCACCGTGGTCCTGCTCACAGGGTTCGGGGCGCTGCTCCCGCGCGCCGTTTACTTTCAGCCGGAGCCCGTGTTCTTTGTGCTGTTCACGGTCACGTGGCTAGCATGCATGTGCGCGCTGCAAAAGAACTCGCTCTGGATCCATGCGATCATGGGCGTCGTCGGGGGGCTGGCCTACCTGGCTAAAGGTAGCGTGCAACCGCTGCTGATGGTGTATGTGGTGATCAGCACGCTGCGCTGGATATGGGGCTGGGTGCTGGCACGCTGGCCAGGGGAGGGCTCGACCTCACTCTGGGTGCGGCGCAATCACTGGATCGCCCTTTTCATCATGGCCTTCTGCTTCCTCATGGCTGCGGGACCACGGCTGACCTACTCCGCCAGAGTCTTTGGTGACCCTTTCCATAGCTACCCAGGCTACTGGATGTGGTTCGACGATTTCAAGGACTGCTTCGCCTGGATGGACACGCACAATACCAAGGCTGAGCTGCAAGCGATGACGCCCGCGGACAAGCCTTCGTTCAAGACGTATGCCGCCACCCACACGAGTGACCAAATGCTGCAACGCCTGATTGATGGCACCCGCGTCAAAGTCATGGAGCTGCTTTGGCCCGGCAAGACTCCTGACAGCAAAACACGCAAACCGTGGAAGGGCGTGCTCGAACTGCGCGGTGCGTATCTAGGCGCGCTTGGGGTGGTCTTCCTCGGAATGTGCGCGGCGTTGGTCTTCGCTACTCGGAAGCCGGACCATGCCGCTCAGCGTGTGCACCCAGAAACCACCACGCAGGTGCTTTTCGTCATTGGCACCGTCGTTGGCTATTCGCTCGCGTATGGTTGGTATACGCCGATTGGGCGCGGCGACCGCTTCATGCTGTCGCTGTATGCCCCGCTGGTCATCAGCCTGATCTGGGGTGCCGAAAGCCTACTGCGGCGCTCACGCCGACGTCAGGCAAGCATCTGGCTTTTCCGCGCGTATCACACCGCTCAGTGGCTCATCATTGCGGCCATCAGTTGGCGTCTCGTTGAAATCTTGCAGTTCCCGCATTTCAGGAACTAACCCCATGCCTGCGCCGACTTATCGCTTCATCCTCAGCTTCGACTTCGACGGCACCCTTGTGCACCCCGAGGGCGAATTTCGATTCCATCCTGGACTCGGCGAGATGATTCGTGGGCTGCGAAAGCAAGGCGCGGCCTGGGTTGTCAATACCGGCCGCAGTCTCGGCCAGACGCTGGAGGGGCTGGCGCAGTATGGCATCTTCCAGGAGCCCGACTTCATCATCGCCCAGGAGTGCGAGATCTATAAGCCGGGCTTCATCCGCAAGTGGACCGACTTCGGCTCTTGGAACAAAAAGGCCCGCAAGGCCCATGATCACTTCCTTCGCGACCACGCGGCGTTTCTGAGCCACATCAAGCAGCTCGTTGAAACGAAGACCCAGGGCGAATACCTGCATGGCGACCTGGGGCAGGTGGGCATCGTCGCGCACAGCGAGGCCGAGTTGGACGGCATCTGCCAGATGATCGATCGGCACCGCGAGAGGGAGCCCGAAGTCAGCTACCACCGCAACGGCATCTACCTACGCTTCTCCCACAACGGCTACAGTAAAGGCTCCGCGCTGGGTGAACTCGCTCGGCTTTTGAACCTGACGTCCAACGAGTGCTACGCCGCTGGCGACAACTACAATGACCTCACCATGCTAGACCGCAGGGTCGCGCGCATGATCGCCTGCCCCGGCAACGCCCTGCCACCGATCAAGGCGCACGTGCATGCAGAAGGCGGCTTCGTGGCCCATGGAATCGCCAGCTTAGGCATGATGGAAGCGTTGCAGCACTTCTTCGGCAGCGGACAGCGCTGATCATCTACTCCACGGCGATCTCGAATTCCTCACGGGCCGCACGCACCGCAGCAGCGGCGCTTTCGACTTCGTCAAAGACCACACGTGTGGCGCCCGCATCGCGCAGGGCATCGGCATCCGCAGCGAACTTCACGCGGGCAATCACAGGCACGTTCGGCGCTTGCTCGCGCAGATGGGCCAAAGAGTTGATCGCCCCAGCGGCATCGGGAAATGTGAATGCGACGAGCCGCGCTGACTGCACCCGTGCCAGATCCCAGGTTTCGCGATGTTTGGCGTCGGCAAAGAGCACGGGCACGCCCTGGCGCTTCAGCGTGCGCACGGTGTCCACATTCAGTTCAATGATGAGGCAGGGCACACCGGCCTTCGCTAGCTCTTCGTGCAGTTGCTTGCCCACCACGCCGTAGCCGCAGAGGATCGCGTGATCGCTGAGGGTCTTGGTTTTCTGCGATACCGAGGCATCGCTACCTTGGCTCTTCTTTCTGCCCAGCGTCTTCTCGAGCCAGACGGCCACCGCAGGCGCGAAACGCATCAGGGTCGGCACCAGGCCCATCGAAACCGCTGTGGACAGGACGAAAACTTGGTAGAAGACCTCGTTCCAAGGCAGCGCCTCGCGTGCCCGAGCCATCAGCACGAGGGAGAACTCGCCTGTGGATGCCAGTGCTGCGGTGCACATGACCGCCGACCGCACCGGCATGGCCAGCACGCGGCAGACCAGGGCCAAGATGAGGCCCTTCGCCAGCAAGAGCAGCACGGTGAAGATCAGCACCCACCAGCCGTGCCGGGCGAACACCGCCAGATCAATCGACAGGCCGACCG